>CALCIC010001068.1 GCA_937907405.1 uncultured Isosphaeraceae bacterium
GCGGTGGAGCAGCAGCACGATGTCGGCGTCTTGCTCGATGGCGCCCGACTCGCGGAGGTCGGCCATGCGGGGGCGGCGGTCCTCGCGATTCTCGACGGCGCGGTTGAGCTGCGAGAGCGCGATCACCGGGATGCGCAGCTCGCGGGCGAGGGTCTTGAGTCGCCGGCTGATCTTGGCGATCTGCTCCTGGCGGCTGTCGCGCTGCTCCTCGGCGTCGATGAGCTGGATGTAGTCGATGACGATCAGGCCGACGTCCTGGCGGAGCTTGAGCCGCCGCGCCATGGCCATGATTTCCAGCATGTTCCGCGCGGGGGTGTCGTCGATGAAGATCGGCGACGCCTGCATCTCGCCGTACGCCTTGCCGAGCTTGTTCAGCTCGCGGTAATCGAGCCCTCGTCCGGTCCGCAGCTTGTGGCCGTCGACTCGCGACCGGGCGCAGAGGAGCCGCTCGCCGATTTCGAGGCGACCCATTTCGAGGCTGACCAGAAGGGTCGAGACCTTCGTGTTGATCGCCGCGTGATCGCAGATGTTCAGGGCCAAAGCGGTCTTACCCATGCTGGGGCGGGCCGCCAGGATGATGAGCTGGTCGGAATGGAAGCCGTTGGTCACGTCGTCCAGGTCGATGAAGCCCGACGAGACTCCGGTGACGGCGTGCTTGTCCTCGGCGCGGGTCGAAATCCGCGACATGGCCTGGTCGAGGACCCCCTTCAGCTCGTGGATCTCCCCCTTGATCTGCTCTTCGCGGATGGCGAAGATCTTCTGCTCGGCCGTTTCGAGGAGCTGCTGCGAGGTGTACAGGTTCGAGTAACCGTCGCGGATCAGGTCGGTCGACGTCTGGATCAACTGCCGGCTGACCGACTTCTGGCGGACGATGTCGGCGTGGTAGCGGGCGCTGGCGGCGTGCGGCACGCAGTTGGCGAGCTCGCCCAGCAGGTCGTCGCCGCCGATCTGGTTGTACTGGCCGCGGAGCAGCAGCTCGTCGGCCAGGGTCACCGCGTCGATCGCCTTCCCCTGATCGTACATGTCGCGGATCGCGCGGAAGACGGCCTGGTGCGCGTCGCGATAGAAATCGTCCACCGACAGGATCGAGATCACGTCGTGGAGGACGTCGTTGTCCAGCAGGATCGCGCCCAGGACTCCGCGCTCGGCGTCGAGGTTCTGAGGAGGGAGCCGATCACCCAGGCCCGACCCCTCGGGCTTGCCGTGGGCGCCGTTGCCCTCCCTCGCCGTGCCGTTGCCGTATGCCTGTCCGGACGACATGAGCGTAGCCGCTCCATAAAAGTCGAGGAATCCGTCGCGGGTCCAGGGCGTCCGCATCCTGCGAGGCCCACCCGACTGAACGATTGTATCGGCTTTGCTCATTCCGCGACATCTCAGAAAACGCGGACGATCCAGCGGCGAGGAGCGGATCGCGTCGGAAGGATCGACTTTACGGAGGCGAAGCGCGCGAGAACGGCGTCTTCAAACGATCGCGGGCGCCGGGGTCCCGAGTTGGGAACGCCGGCGCCCCGCTTGATCGCGAAGACTTCGAGCGCGGGTCGAGGGAATCCGGACCGGGTCAGGCCGGAGCTTCCTCGGTGTGCGTCGGCACGACCCAGAGCTTGACCTCGGTCTCGACGTCCTGGCCGAGATGAAGCTTGATCGTATACAGGCCGAGATCCTTGAGGGGGCCTTCGATCCGGACGTTTTCAGTGGTGATCGGGAAGCCTTCGCCGTGGAGGGCGGCGGCGATCTGGTCGGCGTTGACCGAGCCGTAGAGGTGGCCTTCCTCGTTGGCGTTGGCCTCGATCGTCAGCGACCGCTGGGCGATCTGGGCGGCCAGGGCCAGGAGGTCGGCGCGGCGGGCCTCTTCAAGCTCGCGGAGCCGCTGGCGGTGCTTCTCCACGATCCGCAGGTTGTGCGGGGTCGCGAACGTGGCCAGCCCCTGGGGCAGCAGATAGTTGCGGGCGAAGCCGGGCTTGACCTTGACCAGGTCTCCCGGACGGCCGACGTGAGGGACGTCGTGGGTCAGGAGGACGCTCAGGTGCCCGTTCTTGGCGCGAAGCGGGTGGGAGCGGCGGCGCTCGACGCCGGGTTGGCGGGGAGCCGCCGCCGCGGCGGTCTTGGCCGGCTGTCCGGCGCCCGAGCCGGCCTTGGCCTTGGAGGTCTTGGGTTTGGTCGTCTTCGCCATGTCGATAATCACTTTCGATCGTGTAAGCCCGCGCCGGGCGTCGGGGTGCGTTCGCTCACCCCCACCCTCAGATCAAAGCGGCGTCGGGCCGTGAACGAACCTGAAAAAGCCGAGCCGGAGGCTCGAAGAAATCGTGGACTTCACGACCCGGCGCCACCGCCGGGTCGTCGCTTCGGACGTCGATCGGTTCGTCGCGGCCGGCGCGTCGAACGATCAAGGCGTCGATTGGAACCGATCGGGCCGAATTCTCCAAGTGGGACGTTTGTGCGCCCGACCGATTTTTGGTCGATTCTCTCGGGGCCGCCGCGGGTGGTCAGAACGGGATGTCGTCGTCGTTGCCGTGGTCGGGTTCGACGGCCGCCCTGCCGGGGGCCGCACTGGGAAAGTCGTCCCGGCCGCCGGCCCGCGAGTCGGCGGCGCGTTGCGGAGCCGCTCGCCTCGGGCTGGACTCGCCGCGCATCGACGGGGCGTCGTACTCCTCGTCGGCTCCGCCCCCCTGGCCCGGCCCCCCGCCGCCGTCGCGACGGCTGTCGCGGGACTGGACGCGATCGGCCTGGACCCGGATCTTGGAGCGCTTGTCGCCGGTCGTCTTGTCTTCCCACTGATCCATCTTGAGCGAGCCCTCGACGAAGATCAGGCTCCCCTTGCGAAGGATCTGGCAGCAGGTTTCGGCCTGGCGGTCCCAGGTGGTGACGTCGATGTAGAGGACTTCCTCGCGGCGGTCGCCGTCGCGGCCCTGCCACGACCGGTTGACCGCCATCCGCAGTTCCGTCACGGCCGTCCCGTTGGGGATGCGCCGCAGCTCGGGATCGAACGTGAGACGACCCATCAGTTGCACGCGATTCAAGTCCGGCATCGCCTCGTTCCTTTCATCGACCGGTTTCCGCGCCCGAAAAAACTACCTCAAAGGTAAACGGTTGTTCCCTAGACTGCAAGGGTTTTCGGGCGTCTTGAAGCAGCGCCGATTCGATTAGAAGGATCGAGCGGGTTGAACCGACGATCCGTGGTCAATCGTCGCGGCGGCGGCGGCGGGGACGGTCGTCGAGATCGTCCTCGGGGCCGTTCTCGCTTTCAACGTTCGGGGTCGACGTCATCGCCTGGTTGACCAGGTTCTCCTCGAGCTTGGGGTGAACCTTGAGGATCAACTCGCGGAGGATCACGTCGCTCAGGTGGCAGTCGGAGACGATGTCGTGAAGCTTCGAGCCGTCGGTCTTGAAGTAGGTCAGAAGGTACGTCCCCTTCTTGTGCCCTTCGATGGGATACGCCAGCCGGCGCTCGTCCCATTGGCGGCTGGCGACGATCTCGGACTCGTGCTTCGTGAGGATGTCGTGGACCTGCTTGACGGTTTCGTCCCAGCCGGCCGCGGCCTTGGTGCTGTCGAGAAGGAACATTCCTTCATAGGTGTTGAGGGGCAAGAGTCGATTCCTCCGTTGTGTTCGTGATCGTTGTGTTCGTGATCGTGAATGGGGGCCGGCTACGGGGTGGACGGTCCGTTGAATCGATTCATGGCCGCGTGGACGTCCTGGGAGACCCAGACGGCGACGGCCTGCGAGGCGAGGATCAGGGCGTCGTCGATCTGGGCTCGTTCCGGGCCTCGAAATCGGCCCAGGACGTAGTCCACGGCCTGGCCCTCGGGGGCCCCGCCGATGCCGATCCGAAGCCGGGGGTACTGGTCGGTTCCCAGGTGCGCGGTGACGTCGCGAAGCCCCTTCTGACCTCCGTCCGAGCCTCCCCGCCGAATCCGGATCTTGCCGACGGGCAGGTTCAGGGCGTCGCACACCACCATGACGTCGGACGGGTCCAGCTTGTAGAACCGGGCGGCCTGGCCGACGGACCGGCCGCTCAGGTTCATGAACGTGTCGGGCTTGAGCACCAGGACGCGGCGGTAGTCGATCTCGATCTCGGCGAGCAGCCCCTCGAACTTGCGGGAAATCGGCGTCGGCCCCCCGGGAGGGACCAGCCGATCCACCAGCTCGAAGCCGACGTTGTGCCGGGTTCCGTAGTATTTGGGGCCGGGATTCCCCAGCCCAACCACGAGTTTCAAGGTCGCCAACGCCGGCGCTCCCGCCATCGAACGAACGGCCGGCGCTCAGTGCGGGCCGGCGAGTCCGGGCTGATCAGTCAGCCTTGTCTTTTTCCTTGCGTTCCGGCTTGATCACTTCCGGCTGCGAGACCGACTCGGCGCCGGCCTCCTCCTCGCCGCCGCTCGGCCTGACCACGACGTGGACCAGGAGGACGTCGGGGTCGGCGTCGGCGACCACGCCCGAAGGCAGCACCAGGTCGCGAACGTGGATCCCCTCGTCGACCTTCAAGCCGCTGACGTCGACCTTGATGGCCCCGGGGATCGACCCGGCGGGGCACTTGATCTTCAGGCTGTGGACGACCTGCTCAAGAACGCCCCCTTCATTGACGCCCTCCGCCGTGCCGCGGTAGTCGAGATTCACTTCGGTCTCGATCAACTCGCCGATGTTGACGCGGGCGAAGTCGACGTGGAGGACCGCCTTGCCCAGGTGGTCCCACTGGACGTCGCGGATCAGGACCGTTTCGGCCTTGCCCCCCAGGTCCAGCTCGGCCAGTTGGCTGGTGCCGTGAATCATCGCCTCGACGTCCGCGCCGGCCAGGGAGATCGGCACCACCTCTTGCTTGTGGCCGTAGATCACGCCCGGGACGCGTCCCGACTTTCGGAGCCGGCGGGAGACGCGGGTTCCCGTCCCTTTGTTCTTGGCGGGGTCTCGCGTCTCGACCCGTAACTTGAGTGCATCGGCCATCGTCGCTCGCCTTGACCGGGCCCGCGCTGGCGAGGTCCCGTAAAACTGAAACACACCAGGGCTTGCGCCGACGCATACCACGTCGGCGACCGGGCGGCGGCATGGGCGTTCGCACGCCGTCCTCCGCCTCGCCCATCAAAAAATGCGGTCCTTGCGGCCGCGCATCGGACCATTATGCTGATTTCCCTCGTCTCGTACAAGACGGGTGGTCGAGATCGACGACTTTCCATGCTCGCGGCTTTCCCCCGGCCGTCGCCGTCGTGGTATACTTCGACTGGCTCGAAGCCGCCCGGGAGCGGCGCGACCGTCACGCACGGAGTCCGGACGCTGTGGGACGCCCCCCCTCGGACCGCGCCGCCGTCAGCCTCAACTCTACTCGTCTGGATTCGCCTCCCATGCTGCACCCCTGGCACGACGTCACCCCCGGCGAACACCTGCCGCTGGAATTCAACGCCCTGATCGAGATCCCGATGGGGTCGAGCGTCAAGTACGAGCTGGACAAGCGGACGGGCCTGCTCCGGCTCGACCGCATGCTGTACTCGGCGGTGTATTACCCGGCCAACTACGGGTTCATCCCCCAGACCTACGCCGAGGACGACGACCCGCTCGACGTGCTGGTGCTCTGTCAAGAGGCCGTCGCGCCGATGACGCTGGTCACCGCGCGGGCGATCGGCCTGATGACGATGCTCGACGGCGGCAAGCAGGACCACAAGATCCTGGCCGTGGCCGTCGGCGACCCCGAGTTCAACAGCTTCCGAGACGCGGCCGAACTCCCCCCCCACCGGCTGATGATGCTCCGGCGGTTCTTCCAGGATTACAAGCAGCTCGAAGGCAAATCGGTCGAGGTCGAGGAGATCCAGTCGGCCGAGGACGCCCTCCCCGTCATCGAGGACTCGCTCCAACGCTACAGCGCCGCCCGCCGCAAGGGCTTCCAGGGCCACCATTGAGCAGCGCGGAGCGACGCTCCGGCGCAGGCACGGTCGCGAATTGCTCGAATTCCAGCCCGACGCGCAAGCGAGGGAACGATCGGCATGGCTTGCGACGAACGCCGCGAGCATCCCAAGGCACTCCCCTCGCTTGCGCGTCTGGCTGATATTTCGATCAGACTCCCCGATACAAGCTCGAAACGCCGACGAGTGAATTTCCTCAACGGCCCCGGTCGTTCACGACGGGTTTCGCGAGCCGCTCCGGCTTCAATCCCTCTTGAGCAACCTGAGGATCTCGTCGATCTTGCCGTCGATCGCATCGACGCGCCGTTCGACCGCGCGCAGGCGATCCGCGTCGGAGGCCCCGTCCGTAGCGTGGGCCGAAACGTCGGCGACTGGGGCGGGCATCGGGAAATCGGGCTTGGGGGCGGGGTTCAGCGCTTCATTCCCGGTTCTGTAGAGATCTGCAAGGCCGTTCTTGTCGAGGATCGGGTAGATCATGCTCGCAGCGGCATAGAAGCCGGAGTCGTGGTCGGGGGAGGCGAAGTTGCACACGCCCGCGAGGTATTTCGCCATACCCAGCTTGCCCAGCCCCTCCTCCTGGACGAAGAGGCCTCCGCCGACCGCCATTTGCTTCGGGGCGACGTCGCATTCAACGGCCTCGTACCTGATCGGCCTCGACGCCCGCTGCGATTCGATCCGAGGTTGGATGATCGTGGTCGACTGTGGGGAAGGATGTTCCTCCTGGATGTTCCAGGCGACCATTTTCCGCCCCTTCCCTGGCGTCCAACCGGGCGGCACGATTCGCGCCGTCCTCCCCTCGCGACCCGGCGTCATCCGAACAAGCGCGACGTTCCGCGCCGGGTCGACGTCCACGATCGTCCCCGGGAAGGTTTCGATGACGCCGTGGTGCCGACCGCCGGCGACCAGGGCCGGCTCGGCGTAATGGTCGATCCAGGTGTGCAAGAGCTCGACCGCGACCGATGGGGGCGCCGTCCGCGCCTGGTTTTCGTCGAGCTGGAAGAGCGAACCGCTGGTCAGGACGATCGCCTCGTCGGGCGTGCTCTTGATGATCGTGCCGAGGCCCTGCTTCC
>CALCIC010001069.1 GCA_937907405.1 uncultured Isosphaeraceae bacterium
AGACCGCCGTTGCTCCTCCCCCCGAGCCCCCGCCGTTCGCGATCAGCACCGTTCAGCTCTGCCGGTCGATTCAAGGGTTCGGGTCGTTCGAGACGACGACCCCCCAGTCGCTTCGGGCCGGTCGCCCGGTCCTGGTCTATTGCGAGCTGGCCGGACTTCGGTACGACCAACGCGGCGACGAGTACGTCGCGCACATCGCCACGCGCGTCGAGTTGATCGCCGCGGACGGTTCCAAGGTCTGGGAGGTCGAGGGGGACGCGGAAGACCCATGCCGCCGCCTGCGCCGCGATTCGTTCGTCGGCACTCAGGTCAATCTTCCCGAGAGCATCCCCCCCGGCGACTACACGATCCGCCTTACCCAGACCGATTCACTCGCCGGGCGATCGGCGACCGCCGAAATCGCTGTCACGATCGGCCCCTGACCGACGTTTCCTTGAATAGGGCTTGTTTGCGCATCTTGCCAACGCGCCTCGCGCTCGCAAAGATTAAAGTGTGCATTCGCGCGCTCTCGACCGTCCAATCGGGGAATCGTCCATGCCTAGAATACAGCGGCGTCGCGCCCGGGCTTGCCTCTTGCTCGCGGCGGCCTGGCTGGTTTCGGCCTTAGATTCGTTCATCCTGTTCCACGACCGGGCGACGGCCCAGGAGGCCTCCGCCGACGGCGGCGCGGCCAAGCCCAAGACGGAGGGCGTGTCGTTCTCCAAGGACGTCGCGCCGATCCTCGTCGCCAACTGCGTCGGATGCCACCGCCAGGGACGACCGGGGCTGGAACGAGGGAAGCTCGATCTCACGACGTTTGAGAAGCTGATGAAGGGGACGACCGGAAACGAGAAGGTCGTTCTGCCGGGCGACCCGGCCGAAAGCCATCTGATCTTGCGGATCAAGGGGGAGGAAGAACCCCGGATGCCGCAGGGAGGCAACAACGACGGTCTGGCGGAACCCGTGATCGCCCGATTCGAGGCCTGGGTGAAGGCGGGCGCGACGCTCGACGCCGGGCTCGACCCCAAGGCGCCGATCGCCTCGTACGCCGCTTCGCTCGCGGACGTCGAACGCGCGAACATGGCGAAGCTCAGTCCGGACGACCGCCTCGCCAGGATCACGGCGGCCGGGCTTGAACGCTGGAAGAAGGCCAACCCGGCGGTCAAGCCCGAGGTCGCCCCGGGCGACCACTTCGTCGTGTTCTCCGACGTCCCCAAGGACCGCGCCGCCGCGTTGTTGAAGGCCATGGAGCCTCAATACGCCAACTTCCAGCGACTGCTCGGCGCCGCCGCGCCGAAGTGGGCGGAGAAGGTCAGCCTGTACGTGTTCAACGATCGCAAGGACTATGTCGAGTTCGTCCGCACCGTGGAACAGCGCGAGGTCGACTCCGAAGAGGCCGGCCACGGCAATTTCGGCGTGCCCGAGCCCTACGTAGCGGTCGCCGACCCGCGCGACTCCCTCGACAAGAAGGCAACGTCCGCGCGACGAAAACGCCCCCGCCGAGGCGCCCGCGAAGCCGACGACCAGGCGACGCCCCGCGGGCTGATCGGGCTTCTGACCCAGAACATGGCGGAATCGGCCGTTCGGGCCGAGGGCAAATCGCCCCGCTGGCTCGCGGTCGGCGTCGGTACGTTTCTGGCCTCGCTGACCGAACCCCGGGCCGATTACTATCGCGGACTGCGCCGAACCGCGCTCGAGAAGTGGCGGCAAGACTGGCCTGGCAACGCCAACCAGACGATGGGCGACGGCGACGGCGTCTCGGCCCAGGAATTCCACGCGATCAGCTTCGCCATGGTCGAGTGCCTGAACTCGGCCCGCTTCCGCCCGCTGTTCCCGGCGCTGGTCAAGGGCATGGCCGAACAAGGGGGGACCAAGCTCGACGACGTGATCCAGAACGTCTACGGCGCGAATCGCGAGGTCTTCTACGAAACCACCGGAGAATGGCTCTCCGCGGCCTACGGCGGCGGTTGACGCGACTCGTCTCCGAATCGTACGCGAGCCGTAGCTGATCCCGACGGAGGGAGGCTCGTATCCAGGCACGCCGAGGGGAACCGCGTCGACATGGCCCGAATCGTCGTCATCGGATCGAGCAACACCGATATGACCATCCGCCTGCCTCGACTTCCCGAGGCCGGCGAGACGGTGCTCGGGGGGGCGTTCTCCACCTCCCCCGGCGGCAAGGGGGCGAACCAGGCCGTCGCGGCCCGCCGCGCCGGCGCCGAGGTCGTCCTCGCGGCCGCCGTCGGCGACGACGCATTGGGCCGCCAGACGCTCGACCTGTTCCGCCGCGAGGGGCTCGACGCGACCCACGTCCGGGTCGTCGAGGGCGCCGCGTCCGGCGTCGCGCTCATCTTCGTCGGCGAAGACGGCGAGAACATGATCGGCGTGGCCTCCGGCGCCAACGGCCGGATCGAACCCGACGACGTCGACCGTCTCCCCGCCGACCTGTTCCGCCCGGGCGACGTGCTTTTGACGGGGCTCGAAATCCCTCTCCCCACCGTCGCCGCAGCGCTCAAGCGCGGTCGCGAGGCCGGCATGATCGTCATCCTCAACCCGGCCCCCGCGCCG
>CALCIC010001070.1 GCA_937907405.1 uncultured Isosphaeraceae bacterium
GTGGGACGCCCCCCCTCGCCGCCTGACCGTCCACCCACTTATAAGACGCTTACCCCCCAAATGGTGCGTCGTCGCAAGCTCGACGCACCCTACCTGGCTAATTTGTTATCGAATGTGAATTTCATTTATTGTTTGACTCGCATGTACACGGTTGATTCCTCGCCCGAGGCGCGCTCGCGGGCGTGGATTCGCCAGACGCCGGGGGCGTCGTTTTTGGCGACGTCGAGGGGGATGGCGAGCCGACCTCCCTCGGCGGCGCGCCAGCCGCTGAATTCGGCGATGCGGCCGGACGAGTCGGTGATTTCGACCTCGACGGGGACCACGGCGGCGGTCGGCTTGCCGGCGGCGTCCACGATCTGGACGGAGACGGCGGCCTTGCCGCCGCGCGCGACGGCCTCGGGCGCGTCGAGCTTCAAGGCCGCGATCGGCTCGGCGGCGACGAGGTAGACTCGGCCGTCGCAGGGGCCGAGGTTCACCGGCCATCGGAGTTTGCCGTCTTGAACGCGCGCCGGGACCTCGCGGCCGGCGACGAGGTCGTAGACGCGGCCGCTCGGGCGGTTGAGCGTCACCTCGCCGGCGCTGGGCGCGCCGTTCTCCATCACCAGGCCGTGCTGGCCGACGTAGTCGCCGAATTCGCGATGGTCGTTGACCACGAACACATAGTCGCCGCCGCCATGCGCGGTGCGAAGCCGCGTGACGATCTCGGGATTGGTACTGTCCGTCGCCCGAACATATCGGGCGTCGAGCGCGGATCGGAGCTTCGCCGCGGCGGCGAGGACGGCGGCCTTGGTCGCGTCGGCCTTTCCCGAGCGGGGGATTGCGGCCAAGAGGAAATCGGGCTTGATCGCCGGCGCGAGGTGGTCGTCGCCGATGATCAGGCCGCCACGCTTCTGGAAGGCGAGGATGCGTTCGGCCACGCCTTTCGGCAGCACGTCGCAATCGGCGAGCACCAGCAACTTGAAGTCGTCGAGGCCGCGCTGAAGCACCTGCGCCTCGTAGATCACTTCCGGCTGGAGCTGCGCGTGCAACAGGGTGCGATAGGCCGCGTCGCCGGAATAGCCGTAGCTGCCGCGCCTGGCGAACATCTGCGCGGTGAAGCTGTCGAGATAGGCCACGTCGCTCTTGTGGTCGCCGACCCGCAGCAGGGTCGGGCCGAGCGGTTCGAGCACCTGGCGGTGCAGCCGGCGGAATTCTTCCTTGGCGTCGGGATGCGTGTAGCGGTAGCCGGCGGTTCCGTCGGTCGGCACGAGGGCCTGCCAGCCGTGATACATCAGGCCGTTCACCGGCCGGGCGAGCTTCGTCCAGAATGATTCGCGCAGGTGCATCGGCGAGATCGTGATGTACGCGGCGTCGGGGTCGTGGTCGTCGAACGGAGAGCCGACGTGCGCGGCGCCGGCCTTCTTGGGGGCGGTCTGGGCGCGATACCAGAAGAGTTGCGTCATCTTCATCACGCCGGGGGGCTTCGGCGCGTTCGCGGCCATCGCGAACAGTTCGTCGGCGAAGTAGGCGATCCGCAACGGGTCCGGGTTCGTATAGGTCCACTGGCCCAGCACGTCGACCTCGCCGCCGCTGCCGCCGACGCTCGCCGCTCGGATCGCCGGGTCGAACCAGGTCCACACGTCGTCGCGGCCCGTCGAGTGGATTCCCTTGTGGGTCGCGGTGTGGAGCGCGTTCCAGCCGTCGCCCACGGTCCAGAACCACTCATAGTACTTCCGGATCGGATGGTCGTCGGCGATCACGCGGTCGGCGGGGAAGTCCTTGAGCTTGGTCCAGTCGACGCCGTTCTTGATCGTCACTTCCTTGGGGACGTCGGCGCCGGCGAAGGCTCGGTACGCCTCGTGATCGAACCTGGAGAAGCTCACCTGCGAGCTGTCGCGCACTTCGGTGTTGATGAGCGTCGCCTTCCAGGCGGGGAAGCCGCTGTACGTTCGCGCGACGCTCGCGCCGACGTTGAAGCAGAACTCCGTAAGACCTGGCAAGGCCGCGTTCACGTCGGGGCGGTCGGCGTAGGGCTTGCCTTCGCGATTGACGCGCTGAAGGTCCGCGCGGTCCTTCAGCCAGTGGCCCGGGGAGAGGGCGAAGGCGATTCCGAACCCCCTGGCCAGCGCCAGGTCGAGCATCCCCTTGACGGCCGCGATCCGCTTCTCGTCGGCGGGGGGCGCGGGGGCTTTCGCGGCCCAGATGGCGCCGTAGTCCGCGCCGCCCCCCAGGCAGTGGGTGAACCCGAGGTCCATCAGGCGAGGCAGTTCCTCCGCCACGCTCTCGGGCGAGCCCAGGCCCCACATCATGACCGGCATCCTGGCCAGCGGCCTGGGGGCGATCACGAACTCGGCGGACTCGGTGCTTGTGAAAGGGGT
Organism: uncultured Isosphaeraceae bacterium; assembly: GCA_937907405.1. Lineage (GTDB taxonomy): Bacteria > Planctomycetota > Planctomycetia > Isosphaerales > Isosphaeraceae > Paludisphaera. The sequence continues at coordinate 2,358 of CALCIC010001070.1, forward strand.
CTCGCCGGGCATCTCCAATCGCGCCTGGAGCCGATAGGAGTCCGGGCGCATCGAGGTGTCGAGCGGATACAGCAATTCGTGCGAGGCCCCCGATGCGATTTCCGGCGCGTCGTACGTCCGCCCGCCGAGCCCCTCGATCAGGAGTCGGAGTTTGATCCCCTTGGCCGGCGTCTTGCTTTGGTTGCGGACCACGACGCGCAACGGCTCCGCCGGCTCCATCCGCAGCCAGGTCTTGCGGTCCGCCTGGAACTCGACGGCGACCGGCCGGAACTCGCGCAGGCCGTCGCAGAGGCGCACCTCGTCGAGGAAGCCGGGGAACCCCGCGTAATTGCTCCCCAGGCGGTCGCCGATCGACAGGCCGTGGGACCCGGCCGCCACCGGCCCGCGCCCCGGCCTGTCCGCGCCGCCGAGCGAGGCGCCGTTGCGATAGAACCGAACCGCCCCCGCGCCGTCGTAGGTGAAGGCGACGTGCTGCCAGTCCTCGCCCGGCTCGAACGGCTCGGAGGGGAACGTCTCCGAGCCGTCGCCGAACCCGAGGATCACCAGCATCCGACGCGCGCCCCCCTTGTCCGCGGGGGACAGCCGCCACTGGTAATCGGTGTTCGCCACGTACTTCTTGTCGATCAGGACCGGCGAGAGGCTCGGGGTCAGCTCGGCCTTCGGCTTGATCCACATCTCGATGGTGAACGCCCCCTTGGGCGAGAGCCAGGGCTTGGCCGCCGCCAGGGCCGCGTGGTTCTCGTCCTTCACCGGCCAGCCCGGAAACGACTCGAGCGAGCCGTCGAATCTTCCAACGCTCGACGCGGCCGCGCCGGAGAGCTTCAAGGTTTGGCCGCGCCCCGACGAATCCGCCGTCGGCTGGTCCGGCTGGAACCGCCAGTAACCGAGGACGTGGGGCCCCTTGGCGTCCGTTCCGGCGTAGCCGGTCCGCCAGGTCTCCGCGAGACGACCGGGCGCCTCGGCGGCGACGGTGAACGCGCTTGCGACGAACAGAAGATAAAGTCCATTCATAATCTTCACTCGTTTGAACCAAGATTGTTGGATGCGAATTCAGCGTGAATCTCGGAAGGGCGAGGCCGCCTCCTGGACCGGGGCCGCCTCGATCCGGCTTCCTCTTCCTCTGAAGCATAGGGCTTCGCGGACGCCGGTTCCATCGGGCGGCGCCCCTTTCGGCGTGGACGCCGGAGGCCGAAGGGCCGCGATCAGGTCCGCGTTATTCCGAGGGGTGCGGACGGCTGACGACCCGACGCTTTCTGATTACGAGTCCGTCGTCGGCGCCGCCGGGAGCTTCTCCTACCCCTCGCTTGCGCGTCGGGCTGGTATTTCGAGGTCTCGGAAAAAGCGTCGGGGCGTCAGTGCGGACGGAGGGGGGGGCTGGTGGGGGTTCCGTCGTAGTCGAGCCACTGGCGGCGGTCGTAGTCGTAAAGGCGGCAGGAGCGGAGGATGCCGAGGACGTACCACGGGGTCAATCGCTCGACGGTGATCTCCTCGGGGTAGATCGTTTCGAGTCGGGCCTGGGCGTCCGGGAGGTTGTAGAGGGGGACTCGCGGGTCGACGTGGTGGGCGTTGTGCTCAAGGATGTTGTTGGCCGCCCAGTTCAGGCCCATCGGCAGAATCACGTGGACGGTGCTGCGGACGGTGGCCTCGAAGTAGTCCCACTCGGAGGGGTCGGCGAAGCAGACGGCCTTCGGGTGGGTGTGGTGCACCAGGTCGACCAGGCCGATCAGGTAGGTCCAGAACAGGTAGGGGAGGACCAGGCCGAGCAGGAAGACCCCCGCCGGCCCCGCCGGCTGAGCCCACGGCCACGCCGCGGCGGCGCGGGTCAGGACGGTCAGCGCGCCGAAGAGACCCGCGGCGTAGGCGACGACGAGGAGACGCTCGAAATGGAACTCGCGGATTCGGGGGCCGAGCGCGGCGCCGGGGGGGAACAGCAGATACGGGATCCAGTTGCCGGTGGTCCAGTAGAACGAGAGCCCCAGGGGCGTGCGGAGGAACCGATACCAGGCCCGCCGCCAGACCGAGGCCCCGCGGTAGTCGTCGAGCGACCACGGCACCCAGGCCATGTCGCGGCCCCGGACGCGGAGGTA
>CALCIC010001071.1 GCA_937907405.1 uncultured Isosphaeraceae bacterium
GGAGAAGGGAATTCGGCCGCATCCCGTGCGCAACCCGCATGAAACCCGCTCTAGAAGCCTTGTTTGGTTTCGACGGCGCCTCAGTTCAGGACGGTCAGGCTCGCCTTGTTTTGCTTCTGTTTCTCTTTTTCGAGGTAGGAGGCGAGGGGTTTGACCTCTTCCTCGAAGCGGGCGACTTCCTCAAGGAGGGCGTCGACCATCTCGGCTTCCTTGACGTGGCGGATGGGGACGCCGCGCTTGAAGATGATCCCCTTGCCGGCGCCGGCGGCGATGCCCAGGTCGGCTTCCTTGGCCTCGCCGAAGCCGTTGACCAGGCAGCCGAGGATGCTCACGCGGATCGGATTTTTGAGGTGCTTCATCCGGTCCTCGACCTCGGCGACGATCCGCTCAAGGTCGATGTCGAGCCGGCCGCAGGTGGGGCAGGCGACGACCTCGGGCTTGGTCACCCGGCGGTCGCAGGCGCGGAGGATGTCGAAGCCGGCGGCGATCTCCGGCACCGGGTCGCCCAGCAGCGAGACCCGGATCGTGTCGCCGATCCCCCGAAGCACGATCGCCCCGATGCCCGCGGCGCTCTTGAGCGTGCCGTACTCTCTTGACCCGGCCTCGGTGATGCCGACGTGGGTCGGGTAGTCGCACTGGCGGGCGTACTGGGTGTAGCACTCGACGGCCGTCGGCACGTGGCTTGCCTTGAGGCTGACGATCATCTGCTTGTAGCCGAGCCCCTCGGCGGTCTCGATGTACCGCAGGGCGCTCTCGACCATCGCCTCGGGGCAAGGGAAGCCGTACTTGTCGATCAGGTCTTTTTCGAGGCTGCCCGAGTTGACGCCGATCCGCATCGGCACGCCGGCGTCTCGGGCCTTGCGGACGACTTCCTTGAACCGCTCGGCGCCGCCGAGGTTGCCGGGGTTGATCCGGATCTTGTCGACGGCCCGCCGGCCCGACGGGGTCCGGGCGTCGAGGCAGGCCAGCGCCATGCGGTAGTCGTAGTGGATGTCGGCGATGAGCGGGATCTTGATCCGGTCGCGGATCGCCTGGCAGCCCTCGACGTCTTCCTTTTTGGGGACCGTGACGCGGACGACCTCGCAGCCGGCTTCCTCCAGGCGCTGGATCTGCTCCAGCGTGGCCTGGGCGTCGAAGGTGTTGGTGGTCGTCATCGATTGGACGGCGATCGGGGTTTCGCCCCCGATCACGTGGTCACCGATGCCGACTTCCTTCGTCTTGTGCCGCGGGGTCGTCGTCGCGTAGGCCATTGATCGTCGCCCTAGTTTACTGTCAAATCAGACTCGATCGCGTTCCATCAGAGCCGCAGTCACATGCATTGATCGTAATCAAAAGCCCCCCCGCTGGTCAAGTCAGGCCGCCGCTTCCTGAAGCGGCCGCTCAGTCTCCGAGGTAAGCGCCATGCCCCTGCCGTCCGTCTTAAAACGTCCACTGGTCTCGGCTTGGAACAGAGCCCATGACACCGCCCGGACGATCCGCGATTATGCGATCACAATTCGAAACGGTTGGATCGGGCCCTGCTCGGTCTGTGGGAAGGTGCGGGCCATGGTGTATCACCCCCACTATATCTCGCCGACGCTGATCCAGCTCTGGGAGTTGACGCCGCGCGAGGCCGCCGCCCTGAAGCGGAAGGAGTCCTGCGAGTGTTCGTCGTGCGGCGCGAAGCTCCGCGCCCGACGGATCGCCGACGTGCTGATGGATCTCTACCCCGCCGGGGCGCGATCGCTGCGCCAGTGGGCGGCCAGCGACAGGGCGCGCGGGCTGCGCATCGCCGAGATCAACGTCATCGACGGGATTCACGATACGCTGAAAGGACTGCCCGGGTTCCAGGCCTCCGATTTCACGCCCGGCGTCGAACGCGGCGCGACGGTCAACGGGATTCGTTGCGAGGACTTCGATCACTTGACCTACGACGACGATTCCTTCGACCTCGTGTTGACCTCGGAGACGCTCGAACACGTGGCCGATCTACGGACCTCCCTCGCGGAGTGCATGCGGGTGCTCGTCCCCGGCGGGTTTCACGTCTTCACCGCGCCGGTCACCCCCCACGTCGCCAGGACCTTCCCACGCGCCCGAATCGGTCCCGACGGCAAGGTCGAACAGCTCGCCACCGCGATCAGCCACCCCGGGGGGAGCTGGGGATATCCCGTCTTCACGGAACTGGGAGTCGACTTCCCCGAGATCCTTCGCGAAGCCGGCTTCGAGACCGAAATCCGGTTCGGACCTCTCACCGAGGACGACCTGGCGCAGGTCTACGTATGTCGCAAGCCGACGGCGTCCTCCGTGGATGAACCCCTGAAAGCCGAAGCCATGGCTTGAAGGTGAATCCTGGGCTCGTCCCCCTGTTTCGAAAGACGGGATGGCTCTCGCCCTTCAGTCGTCCAATCCCAACCAGCCGATTCGAATTCGGTCAGTCGATCCGCGCCGGCTCTGCTCGCGCTACGTCCTCCTCGCTCAGCTTGTAGATGTAGATCGAGTGGCCGACGCGGTCGATGGGTTTGAACTGGCGGAAGTAGCCGAACGCATGGTTTTGCACGTTCCACATCGGCTCCCACGCCTGCCGCCAGGCGGGAGTGGGGTCGTAGAATCGCCAGTGGAGGCCGTAGAGCAAGGTGGCGCTGACGGCGTAATAGCCGGGCGTCAGTCGCTTCGCGGGTCCGACGACCGGCGGCGGATTGGCGGCGTTCCAGATCGGCGCGAACCGCTCGGGCTTGATCGGCGGCAGGAACCAGTCGAGGCCGTCTTCGCGCGCGGCGAAGATGTTGGGGCTGATCTGGCCGAAATAGGCCAGGCCGATCGGCTCGGCCGGAATGTTCGTTCGGCACCATTCGCGGAGCCCGACGAGATCCTGCCCCCAGTCGAGGTTGCTGTCGATCAGCCGCGCGGGAACGCGATCCGGTCCTCCTGAAACGGTATTGAAATAGGCCAGGTAGTGGGGGTGGATCAGGAGCGCCGAGACGGCCGTGGCCGCCAGACAGCCGACGACCGCCCCCCCTTCCATACGTCGCCGCGGTCCGCTCAGCGACTCGATCCAGGGGGCGACCTTGCCAGCCTGGATGTAGAGATAAGGGAAGATCGCCAACACGTAGCGGAGCCCCAGGTTGATGTCCGTGAGGAAGCTCATCGCGAACAGGATCGCCGCGGGGACGGTCCAGAGGGCGACCTCGTCGGCCCAGGCCGCGCGCGTCCGCCGAACGGCGCCGAGCAGGACGATCGACGCCGCGAGGAGCAGCCAGGTCCCCTCGGGGATTTTGTATGCAAGGGTCGCCAGGTAATAATACCACCAACCCGTATTCCTCAACTGGCCGTTGAGATAGACCGGGTAGCCGGAGGTCGTCGAATCGTCGCTGGCCGCCTGACGTCGCGCGACCTCCAGGTCGCCCGCCGCGAGCGCCTGGTTCGCCAGGTTGAACCGCTCGGGGATGCCTTCGGATTCGATCTTCTGCTCGTCGAAGCCCAGCAGGTAATGTTCGGGCAAGGGGGCGGGGAGGTGCTCCAACAGGGTGCCCCGGAACCGATTCTGGCGGAACGGCCAGAGCATCGTATAGAGCTGGTTCCTCGAAGGGGGCGCGCTGCGGATTCCACCCGGCGGGGGGGTCGTCAACGTGTTCGAGGCGAACTCGTAGCTCCCCAGCGGCTTGCCCACGCCTTCGAAAAGGTAGCCGGCGTCGATGGTGACGATGCTGACCACGACGACCACCAGCCCATGACCAG
>CALCIC010001072.1 GCA_937907405.1 uncultured Isosphaeraceae bacterium
CCAGCCGGTCGGGACCACCACCGCCTGGGGCGACGTCGAACGCTCGGCCGCGATGGAGACCACCAACATCGTCGGCTGCGCCTACCTCAACGCCCTGGCGGCGCATCTCCCTTCCAGCCTCCGGAGCGACGGCGAGACCGAAACCGAGCTGACGCCGTCGCCGCCGGTCTTCTTCCACGAGTTCGCCGGCAGCCTCCTGGAGTTCGCGCTGATGGACCAGGCGCTCGAGCTCGACGAGGTCCTGCTCGTCCGCTCCGCCTTCAGCGCCGACCGGGCCGACCTGGACCTCGACTGGACGCTCCTGGTCGTCCCCGACCGGCGGTCGCTCCAGGCCCTGACGACCTCCCTCTCCTCCTGATCGGCCGGAAGGAGCGAGAGCGCCCATGTCGACAGCCCCCGCCGCCGTCTCGGTCGCCATCGGCCAATGGGCCGTCGCCGCGTCGCCGTCGAAGATCCGCACGCTCCTGGGCTCATGCGTCGGCGTGATCCTCTACGACCGGGCCGGTCGGGTGGGGGGGCTGGCGCACGTCGTCCTGCCCAACTCGCGGGGGGCCGTCGACCATCCCGGCAAATACGCCGACACCGCGATCCCCGGCCTGATCGCCGACCTCGGCGCGCTGCGGGGCAAGTCGGCCGGCAGACTGGTCGCCAAACTGACCGGCGGCGCCAGCATGTTCACCCTGGGCGCGGCCTCGGCCTCCCCCTCAAGCGCGATCATGAACATCGGCCGGACCAATCAAGAGGCCGTCGAGCAGATCCTGTCGGCCCTCCACATCCCCGTCATCGCCCGCGACCTCGGCGGCGCGACCGGCCGCCACGTCACCCTCGACACCGCCACCGGCCTCGTCCTCGTCCGCTCCCCGGGGGCGGTGGAGAAGGAACTGTAAACCGCCGGATGGAATCTCAAGCCGTGAATCATGCGGAACACGCAGGGCGGGGGGCGGGCGGCCAGCCGCGCCGAGACCTGGCCGCCCTGATCGGGTCCAACCCGGCCGCAGGTTTCACTCGGCCGACCTCTTCCTGACCATCCCGTCGTTCGAAGGCTCGCCTCCATCGCGGCCGCCGGGAAAAACGCGCGTCCACGCGACCGATCGCGAGCCCCGCCTGATAAGATGTTACACTTGAGACGAGCGGGCGGTTCGGCTCGGCTCGGCTCGGTCGTGGGCCGGGCGCCATCGGGGGGCGAGGCACGGCATGAAGCGACTACTGGTTGTGGACGACGCCTTGTTCATGCGCCGGCTGATCGGCGGCATCGCCGTCGAGGCCGGCTGGGAGGTCGTCGGCGAGGCGGGCGACGGCGCCGAGGGGGTCGCGCTCTACGACCGACTCCGGCCCGATCTGGTGACGATGGACCTCGTGATGCCCAACATGGGGGGGATCGAGGCCCTCCAGAAGATCCGCGAGCTCGACCCGGCGGCCCGCGTCGTGGTGATCACGGCCGTCGATCAGAAGCAGTCGCTGATGGATTCGATCCACCACGGCGCCGTCGATTTCATCGTCAAGCCGTTCGATCGCGACCGAGTCGTCGGCCTGCTCGACAAGCTCGCCGCCGCCCCGTCCTGATCCGACCCCAGCCGACCGCGAGGCCCCCGTTGTCCGACCCCGAACGACAGGTGGATTCCACTCCCAGACGCCCCGACGGAGCGGCGCCGGTGCGCGTCCTCGTCGTCGACGACTCGGCCTTGATGCGTCGGCTGCTCTCCGACCTGCTGAGCGACGCGCCGGGGATCGAGGTCGTCGGCACGGCGAAGGACGGCCGCGACGCCGTGTTGAAGGCGGCCCAGATCAAGCCCGACGTGGTCACGCTCGACGTCGAGATGCCCGAGGTCTCCGGCCTCGACGCCCTGCCGGCGATCCTGGCCGTCCACCCGACCCCCGTCGTCATGGTCAGCGCGCTGACCCAGGAAGGCGCCGAGACCACCCTCCGGGCGCTCGAGCTCGGCGCAGTCGACTTCCTCCCCAAGCCCACCAGGAACCAGCTCGCCGAGCTGCGGGCCTCGGGCGATCTGCTCGTCGCCAAGATCATGAGCGCCGCGGGCAGCCGGGTGCTCGGCAACCGCCGCGCGCCGGCCTCGTCGCGGCGCGCGGCGTCGGCGTCGGCGTCGGCCGGTCCCACTTCGGCGCCGGCCCCCTCGGTGGACGGCCTGATCGTGATCGGGATCTCGACGGGGGGGCCGCAGGCGCTGACGCGGGTGATCCCGCTGCTCCAGCCGCCGATGCCGCCGATCGTGATCGTCCAGCACATGCCCGCGCAGTTCACCGGCGTCTTCGCCGAGCGGCTGGGCCGGGCGTCGTCGCTCAAGGTCAAAGAGGCCGCCGAGGGGGACCTGCTCACCCCCAACCGCGTCCTGGTCGCTCCCGGGGGTCGGCACCTGAGCCTCGCCGGGATCCTCCCGCGCGTCCGGGTCGCGCTCTCCGACCCGGACGCCCCGGCGGTCAGCGGCCACCGGCCGTCGGTCGACGTGCTGTTCCAATCGGCGGCGAAGGTCTTCCAGGCCGCGGCCGTCGGCGTGATCATGACCGGCATGGGCCGCGACGGCGTCGACGGCTGCAAGGCGATCCAGGCCGCCGGCGGCCTGACCCTCGGCCAGGACGAGGAGACCTCCGTCGTCTACGGCATGAACAAGGCCGCCTTCCTCGAATCGGCCGTCGCCGCCCAGTTCCCCCTCGACGACCTCCCCGCCATCCTCCAGAACCTCTCCGCCTACCGCGAGGACCACGCCCGGGGCCGGTAGCCGTCGCCCACGTTGCTCGCCGAGGCTCGACGCCGAGCCGGCCTCCCATTGTGGAGTGCGGGGAGCTTGCTCCCGCTTGGGCCAGGGGAGCTTGCTCCCCGTCGGCGACCCTGGCGCGTCGGGTGTTTCCGCCATCGCGTCGGCGAATTCCAGCGGCGGCAAGCCGCCGCACTCCACATCGAGCGTGGGATCGGCCCCGTCGAGCCCGCTACACCGTTCGCCCACTTCAAATCTCGTGCAGAACGCTATTGGGCCGAAGGCCGGGAGATGGCCGACGCCGCCGCCACGGATTTCGGCCGGTACGCCCCGGCCCTCGCGTCCTTGTATTCCGCCTCCGCCGCCCAGCGCCGCGTTTTGATAATTTTCGCTTGCCCGGCCCCGTCCCCGCGATTAGCATTTTTTCATCATCAATCCGTGCGAGGCTGCGCGGCCCTGGGTGGACGGACTCGGGCCGGCTCGACCAACAAGGGGCGGACTCATGTCGCGAACGCGTCGATCTCGCGTCTCCCTGTCGATCCTCATCGCGGCCTTTCTCCTGACGACGCCCGCCGCCCGCGCGGACGAACCCGCCCTGTCGGTCGGCGACCGCGTCATCATCCGGGACGGCGTCGCGCTTCAGGTCGACGACGAGAACTCGAAGCGCGGAAACCAGGCGGACATTCTCCGCGTTTACACCATCGACCGCGTCGACGGTCTTCGAATCCACCTCGCGGCCGAGGGCGCCCGCCTCAAGGGCTGGATCAAGGCCGCCGATGCGATCCCCAAGGAGGAGGCGCTCGAATACCTCGACGGCCTGATCCGAGCCAGGCCGAAAGACGCGACGCTTCGCCTCTGGCGAGGCCGCGCCCGACGGACACTCGGCGACAGCCCGTTCTCCGACGAGGCCGAGACCCTCGCCGATTTCGACGAGGCGATCCGGCTCGACCCCAAGAACGCGGCGGCCTACTTCGAGCGCGGCGACGCCCGGGCGGACCACGCTGATTACGACAAGGCCCTCGCCGACTTCGACGAAGCCGTACGCATCGACCCAGGCCTGTCCATCGCCTTCTATGAGCGCGGCTGCGCCTGGCTTTCCCTGGACGAGAATGACAAAGCCGCCGCCGACTTCACCGAGTCCCTTCGGCTCAAGCCGGGCGACGCCTACGCCTACTACCATCGCGGCTGCGCCTGGTTTCAGAAATCGGACTACGACAAGGCCGTCGCCGACTTCACCGAGGCCATCCGCCTCGATCCGAAAAACGCGGCCCTCGCCTACGTAATGCGAGCCGAAACCTGGCGCAAGAAGAAAGCGTACGACAAGGCCGTCGCCGACTTCACCGAGATCATCCGCCTCGATCCGGATGATGGTGGATCCCATTTCAACCGCGGCTCCGTGTGGAGCGAAATGCTCGATTACGAGAAGGCCATCGTCGACTACAGCGAAGCCATTCGACTCGATCCCAAACTTTCGTTCGCCTACTACAATCGCGGCGACGCCTGGTACGAGAAGCAGGAGTACGACAAGGCCCTCGCCGACTTCGACGAAGCCGTCAAGCTCGATCCCAACGACGCGGCCGCGCATCTGGCGCGCGGCAGCGCCTGGTACGAAAAGCACGACTACGACAAGGCCATCGCTGACTTCAACGAAGCCATCCGCCTCGATCCCAGCGACGCCGTCGCGTATTGCGACCGCGGCGACGCCTGGGGCCACAAAAATGAGTACGACAAGGCCGTCGCCGACTACACAGAAGCCATTCGGCTCGATCCGACATCCGTAATCGCCTATTTCGATCGCGGCGACGCCTGGTACGAAAAAAAGGAATACGCCAAGGCCATCGCCGACTTCGACGAGGCCGTCAAGCTCGATCCCGACGACGCGGAAACGCACGTGCGCCGCGGCGGTGCCTGGTACGAGAAACAGGAATACGACAAGGCCCTCGTCGACTATGAAGAGGCCGTCCGCCCCGACCCGAACGACTCCTTCTCACACGTCCACCGCGGCAACGTCTGGTATCTAAAACAGGAATACGACAAGGCGATCGCCGACTATGACGAGGCCGTGCGGCTCGACCCCAACAACGCCGTGGCCTACAGCAACCGCGGCGGTGCCTGGGATGCCAAGGAAGACCACGACAAGGCCCTCTCCAACTACAGCGAAGCCCTCCGGCTCAATCCGGCGTACGCAGCCACCTACACCCGGCGCGGCGCCGCCTGGTACGCCAAGGGGGAGAACGGCAAAGCCCTCGCCGATTACAGAGAGGCCGTCCGCCTCGACCCCAACGACGCCGCCGCGCACCTCCACCGCGCCTGGATCTGGGCCACGGCGGCCGACCCCGACCTCCGCGACGGCAAGAGCGCCGTCGAATCCGCCACGCGCGGCTGCGAACTCGAGAACTGGGGCATCCCCGGATCCATCTGCGTCCTCGCCGCCGCGCTCGCCGAGGCCGGCGATTTCGACGCCGCCGTGAAGCGCCAGGAAGAGGCGATCAGCGCCCTGCCGGCCGACGACCCGGAGCAGGCGACCTACAAGGCGTACCTCGACCTCTTCCGCGCCGGCAAGCCGGTCCACCAACAATAGCGATCTGCAATCGGATCGCATGCGGGCCGGCCCGGATTCCACTCTCCCCCTGGGCTGACGACCCGACATGTTTTGCATGAGGGGCTATCATCGGCGAGATCGGATTCGAAATATCAGCCCGACGCGCAAGTTTTGATGTTGCGCTGTTTTGCAGAGGCGGGTGCGAGCATCCCTTCTCCCCCCGGGAGAAGGTGGCCGGAACGGCCGGATGAGGGTCGTGGGGCTTCGGGATCGATCTCGCGAGAATCCGAATCCGTGATGAATCCGACGACCCTCATCCGCCCTTCGGGCACCTTCTCCCGGGGGGAGAAGGGAATTCGGCCCTCGCTTCTCATGTGATCTCAACGCAAACGGCGCAACATCAAAACTGGCGCGTCGGGCTGATATCTCGAATCCGGTCTCGCCGACGGTGGCGTCTTGATCAAAAGCGTCGGGTCGTCACTCTGAAGGAGGAAGGATGATTGCGACGGCGCCGTCCTCCGCGTCGATCTATGACTGACGGAGAGTGTCCAGCGGAGCCGTCGACCTGATTCTGGAGGGTTGAGCATGATCGTCATTCGCGAGGCGACGGCCCACGACCGGGGCGCCGTCTGGGAGATCTTCCACGCGGTCGTGGCCGGGGGAGACACGTACGTCTTCGACCCGGCGACGCCCCGCGACGAGGCGATCGCCTACTGGTTCCAGGCCGACGCCCGCACGTACGTCGCCGAGCATGACGGTCGGGTGGTCGGCACGTATTTCCTCAAGCCCAACCGGCCGGGGCTGGGCGGGCACGTGGCCAATGCGGCGTTCATGGTCTCGCCCTCGGCCCGGGGCCTCGGCGTCGGCCGCGCGATGGGAGAACACGCGCTCGACGAGGCCCGACGGCTGGGCTACCGGGCCATGCAGTTCAACTTCGTGGTCTCGACGAACACGGCCGCCGTCCGGCTTTGGGAACGGCTCGGCTTCGCCGTCGTCGGCACGCTCCCGGGCGCGTTCCGCCACAGTTCCCTCGGCTTCGTCGACGCGTACGTCATGTTCCGGACGCTTTAATTCCGCCGAAACCAATCCGACTGCCTCAGCCGCTTTCGTGATCGGCTGGGGACGCCGCGCGGGACTTCTCCGCCCCCCCTTGATCGTTGTCAATGCGGCGTCAATGACGATATCTTAAGAATTCCGCATGAACGGATCGTCGTGAGCCTCCTCCCGGCGCCGGCTCCAACAGGAGAGGCTGGTCGCGGCCAGGCGGCCGACGCCCCAACTCCCCTGTCTCAAGGGCTCCCGGAGGGTTAAGCCATGCCGAATTTGTTGAGTTCCCTGGTCCAGGGGCTGAAGAATTACGGATCGGTCGCGAAGTACCAGCTCACGAACAACACCGTCAGCCAGGCTTACGAGATGGCCGGGCGGCGCGGCGCCAACCGCGCCGAGGCGGTCGCCAAGGCCGTCGGCGCGGGGGCGGCCACGTTCGTCGCGCCGCCGGTGATGATCGGCATCCAGGCCGTCAGGGACTACCGACAAAAGCAGCAAGGCGAGATGCAGCAGCACAAACTCATCGAATTGAGAAACTGCCTGCAAAGCCACGGCATTTCGGCCACGGGCGCCGACGAGATGGCGTGGCAGGTCATCAAGAATTGTTCGAACGGCCACCGCATCAGCAACGCCGATTTCAAGATGTGGAAGATCGTATCCTCAATCCACGAGCCGTACCTCTCGTATTATACCTACCGGATCATCGAACGCCTCGAGTCGACCAAGCCCCAGATCAACCTGGCGTGAACCGCGACGGGGCCCACGATCACCGCTGGTCGACCTGGACGAGCCGATTCGACCCCCTGGGATTCCGCGGGCGGTTCCTCTAAAATGGGGAGACGCGCGACCGGGCGGCCGGAGGTGGACGGGAGGAACGACGGCGGGATGGACCGGCTTCAGATTTTATGCTTCGCCGGAACCTACGGGCTGGCGCTCGCGGCCGAGCTGGCGCGGGTGGTGGTTCGGAATCCGCTCCGGTGGCACCTGACGGTGGGGCTGACGTTCCTCGGCTGGTGCGTGCAGACGGCCTACCTGGCGAACCTGGCGATGAGCAGCCCCACCGGATTGCCGGTGAACTCGGCGTTCGAGTCGGCGATCACGCTGTCGTGGGTCGTCGCCCTGATCGGCCTCTACCTGATGGTGCAGTGGCCTCGGAAGGTCGCGGTGGGGGTGTTCGTGCTGCCGTTGGTCCTCGGGCTGATCGCGGCGGCGGGCTGGTTCGCCCCCCGGTCGGCGGAATGGCTCGACTGGGAAGGGGGGGGATTGGTCGCCTTCTGGGGCGCGGTGCATGGCGTCTTCTTGCTCGCCGGCGCGGTCTTCACCTGCCTGGCGTTCGCGGCGGGGCTCATGTACCTGGCCCAGTCGAATCGGCTCAAGTCCAAGGGTGCATGGCGGTTCGGGTTCTCGCTGCCGAGCCTCGAACAATCCGAGCGGGTCAATCGAGGCGCGATCGTGGCGGCGTTCCCCTTGCTGACGTTCGGCCTCCTGATCGGCGTCTTGCTGAGCGTGGTCGAGGCCCGGACGTCGGCCGTGGCGGCCGGCCACGCGATCTCGTGGAGCGACCCTAAAGTCTTGAGCGCGTTGGGCATGTGGCTGGTGTTCGCGGTGCTCTTGCACGCGCGGTTTCGACCGTCGATGCGGGGACGGACGGTGATGATTTTGACGATCGTGGCGTTTGGCTTCCTGGTGTTCACGTGGGTCGGGGTCGAGGCCCTTCGGCTCCCCACGGCGCACGGCGCATCGCGGACGGCGGGGAGGCTCCCTTGAAGCTGGTGACGGTCGGCGTCGACCAT
>CALCIC010001073.1 GCA_937907405.1 uncultured Isosphaeraceae bacterium
GCTGGACGAGCAGCCAGGCGGCGTTCGCCCCGTCCTTCCCCACGAGCGAGTACGTCGGCCATCCGTGTCGCTCGACGATTTCGTCGAGGCGCCCGGTGTTCTCCGCGTCGACCCGCCGCATCGTCGCGGCGAGTTGCTCGAACTCGGCCTTTCGGCTCGCGTCCAGTGAGGCCCGAAACGCCGCATCGTCGGCGACTACACCGCCGTGTTGGCTCATCCATTTTACGATCGTGGTTCGCGCGTCCTGGTCGGCCTTCGCGCGTCGAAGCAGTTCGACCCGGAGTTCCGGCTCCCTGACCGGGGGCCGTTTCGGGTCATCCGCGGCGTTCGAAACGCCGATCAGCGCGAGCCATAGGATCACGGGGATGCGTCGCGTCATCAGGGGCTTCCTACGTTGCCGCCCGACGACGGCGAACCCACGGGCTTCCGGCCGGCGTCGACTCCATTGGACATCATGATTCTCGATGGATTGGATTCCTCGTTTGCATCGACGTCGAGGAGCCCACCGAGATCCCAGGCGCGGATGACGTAGTCGGCGGGCGGGAGCCACAGCTCGAAATCCGACTCGCCGGCGCGCAGCATGACCTGGTCGAGGGCGATCGCCTCGTTGGGCTCCCCGGCCGGGAGGGCGGCGATCACGACGGGCCATTCGTTGCCGCGCCACGAGCCCGTGACTCGCGTCAGTTGATCGGAGAAGGCCCCGCGCCGATCCGTCGGCTCCCGCCCGAGACGGGGCGGATGGATCACGACGGCGTCGACGGCGGGGTGCGCCGACGACTCGGGGAAGAGCCGTTCCGACACGCCCCGGGGCGGCGGGACGAGCATCACCGGATCGGCGATCGGACCGATCCGGCGGGCGAGATCGCGGTAGCCGTCGTCCGGCCGCACCTCGGACGTCTGCCATATTGTGAAGGGTTCAACGCCCGTCATCGCCCACAGCCTCGCGGCCATGTATCGCCCGACGCGCCGGACGTCGTGCTTGAAGACGTGACCGTGACCGGCGTGCACCACCATCCGCGTGTCCGGCCGTGCGGCGAACTGGCGGGCCAGCGCGGCCGCCTGATATTCCTCACGCCTGTCGAAGTCGCCGTCGGCCACGTCGTAGCCGCCAACCTCGAAGCCGAGCCGTAGGGCCGTCCGCACCAGGTTGCCGAACCGCGGGTCGAGCGTGTACGACCCCGTCCTCGACGTGGGATATCCGCGGGATTTCAGGGTCGAGCCGGATTCGGTGATCGCCTCGGCGCAATAGTGGGAGAACCCGGCCGCGCGAAACAGCCCGAGGGTCTGCTCGATCCACGCGCGGTCCTCGGTGACGGTATGGGCCTCCATGATCAGGACCAGCCGATGTTCCGCCGCGATCCTCGCGACGGCGTCCCGCCAAGGAATCGTCTCTAGCGACGGGGCGGGGTCGCGTGCGACGGGGGCGTCCGGCGGTTCCTGACCGCCGGCCTCGGGCAGGAGGGGGATGGCGCGGGCCTCGCGCTGACGGCCCAGGACCGCCAAGGCCGTGCTCAATTCCTGGCGTTCGCTCCAGTCGAGTCGATCTGAAGACTGTTCCAGCGCGACGACGCGCCGGAGCAGCGCCTGACGTGAGTTCACGGCCGCGGTCCGGCCCGCCACGAACGCGCAGAAGGCGACCAGCACCGCCCCCGTCGCGGCGAACACGGCCCACCGGAACCGGGAGGCCCGGCGTCCCGCCGAAGAGACTGCGGCGACCAGGGCGGTCGCCGCGATGTTGATGACCCCGAGCACGACCAACGCCGCCGCTTCCAACGAGGGGGGGACCGGCCCGACGGCCGCCATCGGGTCGAACCACCGACGCCAGCAGCGGATCGCGACCAGGGCCAGCAATGTCGCCGCCGCCACCGCCGCGATCATCGTGCGTGGCCGCGTCTTGACGGACGCCGCGAGCGCCATCGAGGACATCGTGATCAGGCACAGCGAGACGAGCGCACGCGATCCGGGCGGCGTCAGGTTGGACGCCGCTCCGGCGAGCACGTAGGCCGTGCCGAGGGCCGCCGCCAGGAGGCCGATCCGTCCCCGGCGCATCTTCACAATCCTCCGGCCGGAGCCCGCCGATTCGGGCTCGCGACGACCTCTCCAGGCTTCCGGAACTCGGCGCTCACTTTCTCGCCGTCGCGCACCTCCCGGCCCCCGTCGAGGACGATCCGATCGTTGACGCTCAGACCCCGCTCGACGACGAAGGAGTCCTCCAGCTCGTTCCGGACGACGATCTCGCGTCGATGCGCCACGTCGTCCTCGTCGACGACGTAGACATACTGCTTGTCGAGGAGTTCGAAGGCCGCCCGCCGGGGGATGACGGTGGCGTCCTTCAGGACGCGGTGCATCACCACCGTGCCGGTCTGGCCGTGACGCAATAGGCCGTCCGGGTTCGGGAAATCGGCGCGAAAGGCGATGGTCCCGGTCTCGCTGTTCGCTTCGGCCTCGATCGCGGCGACCTTGCCGGAGTGCCGAAACATCGAGCCGTCCGCGAGCTTGAGATCGACTTGTTCCGCCTCCTCGCCCTTGTCCCGGGACGCCATGTATTCGAGGTATTTGGACTCGGGCATGTTGAAGTAGACCCACATCACGCTGCTATCGGACAGCGTGGTGAGGACGTCTCGCTCCGTGGTGAGACTCCCCGGCTGCTTGCCCATGCGATCGACGAGGCCGTCGAACGGGGCTCGGACCACGGTGAAATTGAGTTCGGCCTCTGCCAACTTCGCCCTGGCTTGCGCCCCATCCCGCTTGGCCTGCGAACGCTCCATCTCGACCTTGGAGATCACCTTGTCCTTGAACAGCTTCTCGGCGTCGCTGAGTTCCAGCTCCGCGAGCTTGGCCTCGGCCAGCTTGGCGTCCAGCTTCGCCAGGTAGAGGGCGGGCGCGACCTTGAACAGCACATCTCCCTGCTTCACCGACTGGCCCTCCTTGAGCGGGACTTCCTCGAGATAACCGTTCTGGAGCGAACGGACCTCGATGTGACGTCGAGCGTCGATCGTGCAGGAATACTGCTGGGTGACGTCGACGTCCTTGACGTTCGGGCTGGTGGTCACGACCCCGGGGCGACCCCGATCGGCCGTCTCGACCGTCGCTTGCTGCAGCCGGATCTCGACTTCCAGTCGCCGCGCCTTGACCCTGAGCTTGGTCGCCTCGCTCCCGAGCGCGGCCTGTTTCCGGGCGTCGGCGAGTTGCTCGTACTCCTTCAGGGCGTTCACGCACGCCCGGTAGAGCGCGACGCGGTCGGATTCCGTTCGCGCCGCGTCCACTTCCGCCTGGAGCAGCAGCAGCTTCGCATCCAGGGCGTCTTCAATCGAACCACGCGCGCCGACAGCCAGCTTGTCGGCGACCTCCGCCAGCGCCTTCAGGCAGTCGATCCGCTCTTTCTGGAGTTCCTTGACCCGGGCGGCCGCCGCTCCCTCGCCCTTGCCCGATGGGTTCGCCTCATCCTGGGCGCGGGCGAGCGCCGCTAACAGGCCCGCCGTCGTGACGGTGAGAATCAGCGATAGCATCTTCATCGTGGATCTCCGAGGGGTGTTGGGGGCGCGTCGCCGGCATCCTGTCGAGAGGCTGTAGGGCCAACAACGAACCCACGCCCAGGAACCGGAATCGTTCAAGTCGACCGTCAACGAGGAGGACAAATCCGAAGGCTCCGCCACAGGATCGGATCACCGCCAGTCGACCCACCCGAGGGTGATCGCACGCGGGTTGGCACCCTTCTCGGAGGCGATGGTACTGGCGTTCTTGCCGTCCGGGTCGCAGACCACGAGGCGCGACTCCGACTTCTTGAGGGGCGCGCCCTCGTACCACGCTTCGAGGGTGATCTCGCGCCAGACGTAGGCGATCCGTTTTCCGTCCGGGGACCAGCAGAAGCTCAAGATGTCGCCGTCGGCCGGCGTGTCGCCGACTGCGATCGACTCCCCGGATGCGACATCGAGGACCATCAACTCGCGCTTCGCCGGCCCCGTGCCGTCCTTCGGTGGAGTCATGCGGCCGTGGAGCACCCGGTTACCGTCGGGGGAGAGGCGGCCGAAGGCGTTGAACTGCTTCTCGTCGGTCAGCGCCCTGGGCTCGGACCCATCCCGGTTCACGAGATACAGCCGGGCCCCGCGGGACTGCGGGTTCTCCTTGTCGGCGGCGTAGCAGGTGGTCAGGAAGAGCTTGCCGTCTCGCGACCAGTCCGTCAGGAGGTGGCCCTCGGGTAGCTTGAGGGCCTTCTTCTCTCTCGTCTTCACATCCATAATGGAATGCGTGAACCCCTGCCCCCAAACCTCCGGCATGTCGGCGAACGCGATCTCCGCGCCGTCGGGCGACCAGGCCACCGAGACGAGCGTCTTGCACTCGACGCCGAGGTCCGTGTCGGTTCCCTCCTCGTCAAACGTCCGGACATGCAACTTCTGATGCTCGCCCCCGTCCGCCTCGGACCGGATCAGCATCGCGACTTTCTTGCCGTCCGGTGAGAGCCGGGCGTCGCCTTGAACCGCCTCGCGGCCCACGGTCACTTCCTTCTCGCCCCGGCCGTCGGGGGTCAGGAGGACCAGATGCCCGGTCCTGTAGATCAGGAACCGGTTCGGCCCCTGGGCGAACGACCTTTCGAGGACCGGCCTCGACGGCGGTTGGTCCAGGTGGGAAGGACCTTGCTCGGAGCAAAGCGCGCGGGATGCCGTGGGGCCGAGGGGGGGAGTCTCGGCCGTGGCCCGCGTTGCGGTGAACACCGCGGCGGCGACGATCCCGGATGCAGCGATCCGGATCTGGAGTTTCTGAAGGAACATGATGCACATCACTCCCAGGTGAGAAGGCGGCCGTGGTCAAACCGGTGGTCGACGGCGTGAGCCCAAGGCGACGCCGGCAACCGGCGCGGAGCGCGGGGTGATCCCGCCGTCACATCAATCCCTTCTTGAATAGATGAGCCCCCCTTTGGGGTCACCCGTTTGCGGATCGAAGAAAGAGAACCCGATGGCGGTTGAGGTGCCGATCCGCCGGCCGTCGGGGGAGGCGAGCAAGGCCCAGTCGGTGGTCGGTTCGCTCACGTTCAGCCACTTCAGCTCCCAGGTCCCGGTGTCCCAGCACTGAAGTTCGTCGAACGTGCGTTCCACGATCCGACCCTGCTCCGCGACTTCACGGGGGATGGAATGGGTCGAGACGTACAGGCGGCTTTCGTCCGGTGAGAGTCGCAAAAGACGCACGTGATCGTGCCGTTTATCGACGAGCGTCTTCTCCAGCCTCCCGCTCGCGCGGTCGAGTAGCCACACGTACCCGAACAGGTCCGAGGCGTTGGGGAAGGCCGGATTCGATACGGTCTCGCCGCCGCCGACGATCAGCCACTTGCCGTCCCGCGTGTACGCGATCGCGTGCGCGAACACGTGCGCCCCCGGCGTGACCTGAACCGCGGCGTACCTCCTCCGTTCCTCGCCGGTTGCGAGGTCCCACTCGATCACGCCGCTGAAATCCTTGCCGGCCCGCGGGTCGACGGCGGTGCCGGCGATGCGCTCGCCGTCCGGCGTGAACGTCAGCGAGTTCGCCGAGACCAGGACGTCAGGTGAGATAGCTCGGAGAGGCTTGCCGGTCGCGGCGTCCCAGACGTGGATCGAACTCCGCGCCGGTTCCCGCCTGGGGTCGTCATGGCCCGTGACCAGGGTCTTCCCGTCCGGCGAGAGGACGACGCCCTGGCACGGCCCGGCGCCGGCATCGAGCTTTGGACCCGGCACGCCGGACGCCGTCTCCCATGAGTAGACGAGCCCGTCGGTGCATACCGCGAAGAGCTTCGCCCCGTCCGCGGAGAACGCGACTCCGAAACAGGCGTCGGTGGGCCCGGTCAGCTTGAAGCGCTGTTTCCAGGTGCGAGTCTCGAACAGGAGGATGGTGTGTTCGCCCTTCGCCTCGGGGCGCTTGGCCTGGGCAAGCGCGAGCAGCTCGCCGTCGCGCGAGTAATTTGCGGCGTAGACGTACTCGCCCCGTGCCGGCGCCGGGTCGCTTGTCTCCCCCGGACCCTGAACCGAGGTCGCGGTGTGCGAACCGCTGGAGAACAAAGTCAGGAGCATCGTGACCGCGAGAACGGAGCCGTGCGAGAGCACCATCGTCACCTCAGATACGGATCGAACCATCGTGGAGTAGGCCGCCCATGCCGCGTGTGATCCGACCTCAGTCGTTGCGTTCGGAGATCGACACCACCGAGATCCCATGCTCGGACGTACGGATGCGGATCGAGACGACCTTGCCCTTCAACAGCCTCAGGTTCTGCCACTCAAACGGCATATGATTGTTGATCGTGGGTATCACGTGGGAGGCGACCAGCCTGACTCCCGCGGCCAGCCGCACGTTCACGAGCTGGGCGGCCCTGTCCTCGTCCCGGATCGTGCCCGAGATGACGCCGCTCGCCTCATCAATACTCGTCAAGGTGACATTCTTGATGAGGACTGTTCCCTGCGAATCCTGGTCGCGGGGCGCGGCTCTCCCCGTGTCGGAGTTGACTGCCCCGGGCTCGGCCGCCCCATCGGCGGCCCTTTCAATCACGCGGGTCCATCGCCAGATGGAGGGCGCATCCGAGTAGTCGCGGTACTCGGCGCCGTGCAGTAACCCCGTGACGTCGTAGAACTCGTTCTTGGTGACCTTATAGACGTACGAGAATCCGGACTTCGGCTCGGCGCCGACCGGATGGAACGTGAAGACGCGCACCGGGCCGCTCTTGTTCAGCTCGAACTCCGTCGTCCTTTCGCTGAGCATCTCCCCCGTTGGGATGCTGTAGCGACGCAGCGTCTCGCGGTTGCCGACGATGGTCTTCACGCTCCTCAGCGTCGGGGCGCCCTTTCCTTCGTTCCCGTGGCGCAATTCCCAGGCCCCCTGCAGGAGCTTCAGGTCGTCGTCCGTACCCGGCACGGGCGGGGCGTCCGCGTCGGCGAAGCCGTGGAACCCGGGGACCTGCACCGGCCGCTGGCTCGCGACGCCGTCGCCCGTGCTCGGGCCACGTCGTTCGTCCGCGGCGAGACCGCGGATCGCGGGGACTTGCGACGACAGCAGGGCCGCGACGACGATCAGGGTCTTCAACTTGCTCATGGTCAGTTCCTCGAGTGTTGGAGAGGTGGAGAGTCGAACTTTCTTCCGGCGGTCGCCGCGTCACTCGGCTGCGTGCAGGATGATCAGGGCAAGGGCGGTGAGGATCGGCGACGAGGCTTCCTTATCGCCCCAGACGCCCTCCTTGTTCCGCCTGTCGAGCAGGTCGTCGCGGACGGCGGCGTACCACGAGGTCCAATCCTTGACCTCGGCCTTGACGATCGGGGCCGCGGACTCGTGCGCCTCGTAGAGCATGACGTTGTAAAGGAAAGCGTCCGAGACGCCCGGCGATCGGAAGCCGCGAAGGAACGCCAGGCCCTGTTCTAGGACCCCCTCGTCGCCGTGGTATCCCGCCGCGGTCAAGGCGGAGAGTGCGGCGGCCGTATAGGTATAGGTCGCCGAGTCGTCGCTCGGGACGTTCGGCATGTACTGGAACCTGCCGTTCGTATTTCGACAGGCGAGGACGTACTCGATCCCGCCGTCGATGGTCGCCTGGGGGACGTCGAGGCCGGCGGCCCTCGCCGCCGCGAGCGCCTGCAACTGGCAACACGTCACGCTCAGGTCGGCGTCCTTGGAATTTGGCTGATAGCGCCAGCCTCCCTTGCGGTTCTGGCCGTCCGCGGTCACCGCGACCGCTCGGGTCAGGGCCGCCTTCATCCGATCCTTCAGGACAACGTCGGCGACCTTGCCGTACGCCTCGGCCAGGAAGCGGACGGCGAACCCATGCTCGTACATGGGGGCGGACCTCCCCTCGGCCAGCAGGCCCCCAGCCCCGTGCCGCAGGACGTACTCGATCGCCTTCGTGAGCCGTGCGCCGTCCGGCCCCTGGTCCGGTTGGCAACCCGCCGCCAGGAGCGCCCGCCCTACGAGCGCCGTGACGGCGACCTTGCCGCGGTAATCGTCGGTGGTCCACGAGCCGTCTTCCCTCTGGTTGCTGCCCAGGTATTCCAGGCCGGCGACCATGGCCTTTCTCGTTTCGGGCGTGAGCGAGTTCGACTCGAAGCGGCCTCTGCGACGGAACGTATAAACGTCGCCTTCCGCCGCGTGGGCGATCAGCGTGCGGTTGAATTGCGCATCGTTCGGGCCGGGGCCGGACGCGATGCCCAACGCCACGTAGATCCCTTCCTCGCCGTTCGCGTCCCGCGAGCGCACGATCACGAGGTTGGCGCCGTGCGTGTAGATATATTGTGGATTGAGACGGACGAGCGGCGTCGCCCAGGCGAGGCGCGGGATCTCGGCGGACGACTGCAACGGCGTCCCCTTGCTCGAGTTCCACCACTGCACGTATTTCCGCCACGTGTCTCCCGCGCCCCGGGCAACCGAGCCGCTGTCGAAGCCGCGAAAGGCCGTTTTCTCTTCCTCGCCCGTGCGTACGGGCGCACTCACCAAGGTTTCCCTCGGTTCCGACCTCGTCACAGGTTGGGATCGCGACTCCGCGGCGGGCTCTTCCCGCAGCCAGACTTGGTGAAGCAGGCGGTCCAACAGCTCAATCATCCTGACCTCGGCGCTGGGAATATCGACGCCGTCTTCGCTCAGCTTTTTGAGCAGCCGACGTTTCTGCAACTCGTCGAACGTCACGATGACGTCGAGCGCCGCGTCGCCGGTGCCGGATGCGATCGAAAGCTCCAGCTTTCCCTTGATGTCACCAGGCAGGATGGCCATGCCGACGAACTGACCTCGATTCGGAACCCATTCGACGGCCCAGGTCAGGTTCTGTGGCGCATTGATCGGATGGATCTCCAGGGCCCACGATGCATTCGTCACGCGTCGGATCGAAAATCGCTCGTGGAGATCGTTCTGCTCGATCCACTGGCCCGTGATATCCGGCGGCTCGTGGGCGATGGCGTTTGCCACCGCGTTCGCACGCGACGCCTCGGATTGGAGGCTGAGATATCGAGTGAGGACGAGCCCGGCGAAGACACAGGCGGCGACCAAGGCAACGATCGAGGCGAACAACACGAAGCGAGTCCAGACCGACCGATTTGGCCGCCCGCACGGCGACTCTTTCATCGGCCAGTACGCGGCATTCGGCAACGGGACCGACGCCGGCTGCTGCACGTGCGCCAGGCAACGCTGGAGGACGTCGGCCACTTCCTGGGCCGACGCCGGGCGCTCTCCGGGTTCCTTGGCCATGAGCTGGGAGACCAGCGTGCACAGCCACGCCGGCAGGTCGGGGTTGATTTCCCGCATGTTCCTCGGCTCCTGATCGGCGATGAGACGCAGGACGGCGTAGCTGTTGTCGGCGCGGAACGGCGGCCGGCCGGTGGACATGAAGTAGAGGACGCCGCCCAGGCTGAAGAGGTCCGAACGGGCGTCCACGCCGTCGCCTCGGGCCTGCTCGGGGGACATGTACTGCGGGGTGCCGGCGATCGTCCCCGAGCGTGTGATGCTGGCGTCGTCGACGGCGCGGGCCAAACCAAAATCGGTCAGCAACGCCCGCTCGACGGTGCCGTCGATCAGGATGTTGGAGGGCTTCACGTCGCGATGGACGAGGCCCGAAGCGTGCGCCGCCGCCAGCCCGCTCGCGGCCTGCATGCCGACCCGGAGGATCTCTTTCAGCTCCTGAGGCCCCTGATCCTCGACCCGCTTCTGCAGGGTCGAGCCGCGCGAGTACTGCATGACCAGGTAAGGCACGCCTTGCCACTCGGCGACGCCGTAAATCGGCAACACGTGATCGTCGATCACCGCGGCGGCCGCTTGACCTTCCCGCGCGAATCGCTTGCGAGCCGCCCCCGATTCCGCCAGGTTCGGCGAGAGCATCTTGATGGCGACGTATCGATTCAAGGCTCCGTCGAACGCCTTGAAGACGACCCCCATCCCGCCCCGGCCGACGACCCCGACGACCTCGTAGGATCCGATCCGTCCCATCATGCGCGGGTCGTCGGTCGGACCGAGCAGCCGTAGAGCGACGTCCAGCGAATGGTCACCGCCGTGCTCGGAATCGATCGCGTCGCCCGCACGGAGTTCGGGAGAGGATTGCAGCACGGGCGCGATCCGCTGCCGCCAGAACGGGTCCGATTCCGCCTCGTCGAGGAGCGCGCGGCATCGCGGGCAACCGTCCAGGTGCTCCTCCACGGATTGCAGCACCGCGGCGGCCGACGGATCGCGGGAGAGCTGGTCGAGCATCTCCGGCGTCAAACAGGCCTGACTCGGCTTCCTCATGGCGACCCTCCTTCCGGTAATCCCCAATCCCGGGACATCTCCTGGACGACGACTTTGAGCCTGGCGACAACGCGATGTCGAGCGACGTAGATGGAGCCGGGCGTGCGTTGCATCGAATCCGCGAGGTCCGCGATCGGCACACCCTCGATCGCGGTCTGCCAGAAGACGGTCCAGGTCTCGGTCGTGAACTCGGCGCGGATTCGCTCGGCGGCGCGGCGGACGATCTCGCGTTGCGTTTCGATCTCGAATTCGGACGCCGTCTCGTCGCGATCGGGAATCTCGTGCAGCAGATCCATGACGGAGGAAGTTCCCGCGGCCTGGTCGCGCGGTCGCCTCGTGACCATCTTCAAGACGGCGTTGCGGGCGATCGCGGTGAGCCATGCGCGGAAGGGGGACCGATTCAAGCCCCCATGCCAGTCCTCGATCGATCGGCTGATCGACACGAAGACTTGTTGAACGACATCCTGGGCGTCGGCCTCCTGCAGGCCTCGCCGCCGGGCGAGCCGGTAGACGACGGGTTGGTAGAGCCGCAGGAACTCGGCCCACGACGCTTCATCGCCGAGTTCTCGAAGTCGAGCGATCAGGCTCAGGCTGGTTTCCGGGAACTCTGGCAAGGTGGAACCTCCTGCAGAGTATGATCCCCTAATCAACGACTTCTTACAGCGATTTCGAAGAACGCGGGCAATCGATCAGCGTCGCCGCTTTCCACTTCGATCGTCGCGGTCAGCCAAGCCGGGCCGATCCTGAGGCAGAACGACGCAAATCGATTACGGCAGGGAGTATCCTCGCAGGCGCGGCCGGAAGACCTTGAACGTCACTGCGGCGGCGGCCAGGACGTAGTGGCCGTACAATCCCTCCACTCTCCTCCGGACGGCCACGCAAGTGCGTCCCAGGTTTCGCATCTCGAAATGGTCGACCGAGTGGCAGGAGTAGCCTCGGTCCAGCGGTACGGATGCGCCGACGAGCCACGCGGCCGGGCGTGCTTCGCGGCCGCTCGCGTCGAGACCTCGACGGGCATGCGCAGGCGGTCCCGCCGCTTCGTGTGGATCACTCGCGTTTTCACGTCCATGCCGCCCTCGTCGTCTCGATTGGATTCCATCCAACGGAAAGTGCCAGCGATATTGGGAGCGGTCAAGCGGGATGATCACGCGGGGCCGAAGCGCCGTCGCGACCGGCCGGCCCGAATCCATTTCCTGAATGCCAATTCTTCGTGCGGCGACCCGCGACTGACCGAGTCCGCTTGCCGAAGTCATCCACAGCCCCGACACGTTAAGTAAGTTAATAAGAATACTTGAAGTTAAACAGTTAGCCCCCCAACATCCCCCTGATCCTGCGGGGAAATCGGGCGATTCGTGCGCCTGATAGGCCGTGCCTTTGCGCCCGATAGGCCGGGACGGGTTGCGTCCAATAGGCCGGGACGGCTGCGCCTGATAGGCCGTGCTAATTCACAGCCACCGGGGGTATTTTCTTCGAATGTCTGGAGGCCCGACGCTCCGCAATGCTGCGGCCAATAGGCCGTGGCGGCGTTTCCGATGCTTCCGGGGCCGGACTCGCTCCCGGTCCCCCTCGGTCGGCGCGGGGGATAACCGTTCCCGACCCGTCATTTCCTGCTCTATGGGCTGGCCGCATCCCGCGACCGAGGATTCGGGGGCCGATTTGCGCCTGATAGGCCGAATCCTTTCGCCTCCCGCCGGATTCTTTGCGCTCAATAGGCCGTGCCAGGCCGCGATCGGACGATGCCGTTGCGTCCAATAGGCCGTGCCCCTACTCGGCCGATTCGCT
>CALCIC010001074.1 GCA_937907405.1 uncultured Isosphaeraceae bacterium
TCGGATTGGAGCTTCACGGGAATGAAGCCCTCGCGGGCCCGCGCCTGGATCGTCGGTCGGGTGAACGTGTCTTGCTCCATCCTGGCGCAGTTCGGGCACCACGGGCCGCTGAACTGGATCCAGAGCAGTCGACCGCTTCCCTGGGCTTCCGCCAGGGCCGTGCCGTAGTCGTCGCGCCAGGCGACGGCCTCGTCGGACGGCTCGGCGGCGACGACCGCGCCCGTCAGCAAGCTCAAGGCGGCGAACGCTGCGAACACGACGGGGCCGGCCCGGCGCGCTCGGCGACGATGGAGCGTCATCGTGCATCTCCTCATCAATCGTAATTCGATTTGATGTGTTAACGTGATTGAGTGTTCGTCCGTGAATCGGACGCACTCCATCCGTGGAGACGCCGCCCAGGCGCGTCGAGCGCCGCCATGCCGTTGGCGAAGGGCTGGGACGTTTTCACGTCCAAGCCAGGTATCGGCGTCTCGGCGCGACGAATCCAGCCGATTCGCGGCGAGACCGCCGCGCGGCGCCGGGCGGGGGCCGCGAATCGAGCAGAGCCGTTGAAGGCGCGCGAACCGCGAACACCGCGCGAACGCCGAGAATCGTCCCGGCTCAGTCGCCGCGGCGCCGCCGGCGGAGGGCGACCGGCGGTTGGAGGATCTCCGTCAGCAGGATGGTCTGGCGAAGTCTGAGAGGAGAGCCGAGCATGCTTTTCACCTCGCCCGCCACGAGGGCCGGCCCGATCGACGTCCGCTCAAGCCCCAGATCGCGGGCGGGGGCGGCGCTGGAAGAGACGGTGGTGAGCGGCGTGAGCTTCGACGTCAGCGGCGTGAGGTCGAGGGGCCGGGTTCGGCTCAACGAAAGCGAACGTCCGACCTGATCGGAGAGCGCCCGGCGCGTCTCCGGTTCGGGCCGCGACGGCGGCGCCTCGCTTGCGGCCCGACGACCGCGCCCGGCCTTCCGGGGCGGCTTCGCCGCGCCCCGCGCCGCGGCGGTCGAATCGCCGACCGGCGCCGACGTAATCCGGCGATTGGTGACGGGGTCGACGAAGACGACCTCGTCGTCGACGACCTGGACGTCGGCGTCGTTGAGGCTGGTCGCGGGTCGCCTCTCGCCGGCCGGCCGGGGCGCCGCATCGCGCGCGGCTTCTCGAACAGGCGCGGTTCCTCGCTCGCCCGTCGGCGTCGCGACGCGATTCGGCGGCTGCCCCTGCGTCCGCCCCGGGCCGGGCGCGGGCCTCGCCCCGGGGCGGACGGGTCGCTGGGGCAAGGGCTGCGTGTCGCGATTCAAGAGCGACGTGAGAGCCCAGATCGCCAGGAACATCAACGGCACGACGAACTGGAAAAGAATTTCAAGTCTCATGATACGTTGCTCCCTGGATACGATCGGGACCGGATCGAGGCGGCGCCGGACCGGCGACGACGGATTACTGCTGCGCGCCGGTCGCCTCGCGACGGACGTTGCCCGAGTCGGCGATCGAGTTCCGCATCTCGGTGTCGGCCTGAATGTTGCGCAGGTTGTAATACTCGTTGACTCCGAGATGGCCCTGCCGGAAGGCCTCGGCGATCGCCAGCGGCACCTCGGCCTCGGCCGCGACCACCTTGGCGCGGTTCTCCTGGACGGCGGCCATCTGCTCTTGCTCCTGGGCGACCGCGAACGCCCGCCGCTCCTCGGCCTTGGCGCGGGCGACCCGGGTGTCGGCCTCGGCCTGAAGGGCCTGGAGGTTGGCGCCGATGTTGTCGCCGACGTCGATGTCGGCGATGTCGATCGACAGGATCTCATACGCGGTGCCGGCGTCGAGCCCCTTTTCGAGCACGCGCTTGGAGATCGAGTCCGGCTTCTCGAGCACCAGCAAGTGGGTGTCGGCCGAGCCGATCGCGTTGACGATGCCCTCGCCGACGCGGGCGATGATGGTTTCGTCGGTGGCGCCCCCCACCAGACGATCGAGGTTGGTCCGCACCGTGACCTTGGCCTTCACCTTCAACTGGATTCCGTTCCGCGCCACGCCGTCGATGGTCTGCCTCCCCTGGGAGGGGTCGGGACAGGGGATGACCTTGGGATTGACGCTCGTCTGCACGGCCTCGAGCACGTTGCGGCCCGCCAGGTCGATCGCCGCGGCCCGCTTGTAAGAGAGCGGGATGTCCGCCCGGTTGGCCGCGATCAACGCCCGGACCACGTTGGGCACGTTGCCCCCGGCCAGGTAATGCGCCTCCAGCGACTTCGTCGTCAGACCGTCCTTCTCTGAAAGCCCCGCCTGATAGGCCATGATCTTGGAGCGGACGATGATGTTCGGATTCACCTTGCGGAACGACATCCCCACCAGGTCCATGATGCTGACGTTCGCGTTCGTCGAAAACGCCTGAATCCATAAGTTGAAATATTTCGTTATAAATATTCCGCCCAGCAGCCCGATCACGCCGAGCGTGATGACCCCCAGCCAGAACAGGGTCGGCATCGAGAGTTGGGGTGGATTCGCCTGCGCTAAAACCGTGAAGATCATGGAGAGTCCTCAAACAGAGAAGCCGTATGTTCGGTGAGAGCGGCGTCCGGCGCGCTCGATTCCGGCCGCGACGGGACGGCGGCGTCGGCGGGTCGCCGCATGTTCCGGACGATCAATTCTCCGGAACGCACGCGCACGACCCGCACCGCCGCGCCCTCCGGAATCAGACCTTCCTCGGCCAGGCCGTCGTAACGCCGACCCTCGATCTCGACGTGGCCGCTGGGACGCAGCGGAGTGAGCGCCCGGCCCTCGCTGCCGACGACGTCCGCCATGTTCAACAGCGAATGCGAGACGTCGCTCGCGTCGAGAGCCGGGCGTTGGAGCAAAAACCGATTCGACATCGGCGTGTGCGTCCAAAGCCAGAACGCCAACGCCACGGTCAAGGGGACCGCCGCGAGGTCGAAGAGCACGAAGACGGCGCCGAGCCGCGTCGAGTGTTGAAACGCGTGCCAAAGGCTCAGCGCCACGCAAAACAACGCGCTTAAGCCGATGAAGCCGCCGGACGGCACGAAGACTTCGAGGATCATGAGCAGCAGGCCGATCAGCAGAAAGGCGATCGGCCAGAACAAGATGGTCATGACGTACCTCCCCGCCTTACGGACGGCTTCACCGCCGGCTTAATTGGCAAAGCTTGCCTCGACGCTCCAGGTCGCTAGTCTACTCGATCCGAGCCGCCCATAGCCAATGGTCTTGAAAACGAGCGGACGCCCCACCGATCGGCCGCAATGTGTTAGGCTTCACACTATTTGGAGCGGACCGCGCCGGCGCGGCGGTCCTTCATTCGCGAACGATGGAGGCGGGGCCTTGGCTGATCGGTCCACTAAGGCGAGCGAACTCGGGGCGGCGGGCCCGGGCGGAGGGGGCGTCGCGATCCGAAAGCTGGAGTTGTTCCGGATCGACGTGCCGTTGAAGAAGCCGATCAAGCACGCCTCCCATGAGCGGTCGTCGAGCGAAAACCTGGTCGTCCGGGTCGAGTTGACGACCGGCCGGTCGGGCTACGGAGAGGGCGTGCCCCGGTCGTACGTCACGGGGGAGACGATCGAGACGACGTTCAAGGCCCTGGAACGATCCGACTGGGCGGAAGCGATCGGCAAGCCGTCGAGTTTCGCCGAGGTCGTCGCGCGCGTCGAGCGGCTGAGCCTGCCCGAGATCGACGACGACCCGCGCGGGATGGCCGGCAACGCGGCTCGATGCGCCCTTGAGCTGGCCGTGCTCGACGCCTACGGACGGGCGTTCGGCGAGTCGATCGGCCGCGCGGTCGAGTTGGCGGCGGTCGACGGCTTGCGGCGGTTCGACGCCCCCCGGGGCGTTCGCTACAGCGCGGCGATCACGGCCGAGTCGCGGCGGAAGGAGATCGTCTCGGCGATCAAGTTCCGCCTCTACGGCTTTCGCGACGTGAAGACGAAGGTGGGCGTCGAAGGCCAGGACGACGCGTCGCGGCTTGAAACGCTCCGACGCATCCTGGGACGACGGATGGACGTCAGGCTCGACGCCAACGAGGCCTGGTCGGCGTCCGACCTGCTCGCGAAGGTCTCCCCCCTGCTCCGGTTCCGTCCCTCCGTGCTGGAACAGCCGGTGCCCCACGCCGAGGTCGACGCGCTCGCGGACCTGCGGCCCCGGCTGGGGGTGCCGGTGATGCTCGACGAGTCGCTTTGCGGCTGGCCCGACGCGGTCGCCGCCGTCGACCGGAAGACGGCCGACGTGCTCAACGTCCGCCTTTCCAAATGCGGTGGAATCATCCCCTCGCTGCGGATCATGGCCCTGGCGCATCGCAACGGGCTGGGACTGCAACTCGGCTGCCATCCCGGCGAAACCGCGATCCTCTCGGCGGCGGGCCGACACATCGCCAGCCGGATCGACGGCCTCCGCTATCTCGAAGGCTCCTACGACCGCCACATCCTCCGGGCCAACGTGACGCGCGACGACCTCACGTTCGGGTACGGCGGACGCGCGAAGCCCCTCAACGGCCCCGGGCTGGGCGTCGACGTCGATCCCGAGCTGCTGGCCGCCATCACGCGCGAGACCCGAGAGATCTCCTATGAGTGAGCTTCCGCAGGACGTCCGGTTCCAGGCGTCGGACGGTTATGAGCTGAACGTCGCCGTCTGGCGGGCCGTCGGCGAGGCCAGGGGGCGAGCCGTCGTGCTGCACGGCGTCCAGAGCCATTCGGGCTGGTATCACACGTTGGGAGAGACGTTGGCCAGGGCGGGCTACGCGACCTCGTTCCCCAATCGAAGGGGGTCGGGGCCGCATCAGCGGGAGCGGGGTCACGCTCCCTCGGGGGGGCGCCTGGTCGACGACGTCGCGGAATGGATTGAACACTTCAAAGCTGAACGCCCCGCCCTGCCCGTCGCGATCGTGGGGATCAGTTGGGGAGGCAAGGTCGCGCTGCTGACCTCGGTTCGCCGTCCCGATCTGGTGAACGCGATCGCGCTGGTGTGCCCGGGATTGGAGCCGCAGGTCGGCGTCCCCTTCACGCAGAAGCTTCAGATCGCGCGCGCGGCGATCTTCAACCGTCGCAAGACGTTCCCGATTCCTCTCGCTGACCCGGCGCTGTTCACCGACGATCCCGACAAGCAAGAATTCATCCGCAACGATCCCCTGAGTCTCCGACAGGCCACGGCGGGACTGATGGCGTCGAGCTTCCTGATCGATCGGATGGTCAAGCGCGCGCCTCGGCGAGTCCATCAACCGGCGCTCTTGATGCTGGCGGGGCGTGACCGGATCGTCGACAACGCCCGGACCCTCGCCTACTTCGAAAGGCTGGCCTCGACCGACCGCCAGGTCATCAATTACCCCGATGGGTGCCCCCCCCTAGAATTCGCCCCCGACCCGACTTTGTACGCGCGCGCCCTGATCGCCTGGCTCGACGAGCGTCTGCCCCCCGACCGCATCGCCTGAGTCGCCACGCCGAGGTCAAGACGAGCCGTCCGTCGTCGTCTCCGAGCCGTTCTGAACATCGGACCTGGACTTCTTCGAGGCCGACTGCGCGCCCTTGGAACTCGTTCCCTGATATCGACCGCCCCGCCGATGGATGCCGTGGGTCGTGGCTTTGCGATCGGCTCCTTGCGACGAAGTCTTTGAAGCGGCGGGAGGCGCGAGCTTGGTCGGTTCCGATTCGAGCTTGAGGGAGAGCGAATTGGTGCAGTAACGGAGTCCGGTCGGCGGCGGGCCGTCCTGAAAAACGTGGCCGATGTGCGCGCCGCAGCGGGTGCAGGTGACCTCGACCCGGACCTCGTATTCGCTCCGGTCCAGGGTCTCCGTGAGCGCCTGGATCGTGTGGGGCCTCCAGAAGCTGGGCCAACCCGTTCCCGACTCGAACTTGTGTTTTGAGTCGAACAACTTGGCGCCGCAGCAGACGCACAGGAAAATCCCCCTGGGATGGCCGTGCGCGTACTTCCCCGAGAACGCCGGCTCGGTCGCCTTCATCCGGGTCACAAGATACTGATTGTAGGTCAGCAGCTTGCGCCATTCGGCGTCGGTCTTGTACACGCGCGCCGGTTCCGCTTCGTCCGCTTTCTCCCCGTCGGCCGCCTTGGAGTCGTCGTTCCCGGCGTCTTCCCTGGAGGACGGCTCCGCCGCGGCGGCCTTCCTGGCGCTCTGGGCCAAGGCGAGCGACGAAGAAACGCAGGCCGCCGCGCCGCAGATGAGAGCGGCCAGGGCGAACCTGATGGATTGGGACATGGTCATGTTCGAGATCATGGCATGGCGCCCGTGGTATGTGGAGGAGTCTGGAACGTCCCCCGGCCCCGGTTCAGCCGGGGCCGGCGGCGGTTGCGGGGGCCGCGGCGGCCGACGCCTTGGGTTTTTCGCTCGGCTTGATCGTGCGCTGGGCGGGCTGGACTTCCGACTTTTTGGCTTCGAAGGCCGCATCGACGAGAGCGGCGGTGTCGCCGCCGCCGAAGCCCTCGACCACGACGACGTCGACCCCTCGGCGCTCGACGACGCGGCAGACGTCGTCGACGCATCGCCAGAGTGAATCGGGGATTCGGCTCGGTTGGAACGCATCCTTGCCCATCCGGGACGTCTGGTAGCGGACGAACGACTGGACGAACTCGCGGGCGTCGTCCTCGCCGTCCCAGGTGGAGAACCAGACCAGGCCGAGCTGCTTATTCGGCCCCTCGAACACGGCGTAGCGGTCGCCGTCCCAGCCGGCGGCGGCGGCGGAGCCCCTCTGCTTGCGGAGCATGACCGCCGTTTGCATTTCACCGAGCACGTTGCGGCCCAGTTCCTTCCAGCCCTCGCCGACCTTGAGCGCGCCCAGGTCGACGGCCGTCGGCGGATCGGGGTTCTTCCGGAATTTCGAGGGGTGGAGAATCTGCTCGGTCGACTGCGGCGGATTCCTGTAGGCGTCGTCGATCGCCTCCCAGCCCCCGGCGTTCGCCAGATAGGCGCAGAAAATCATGCCTCGGAGATAAGGGAACATCATCGATTCGGCGATGATCGGAGGCGCGTCGCGGAGCGATTTGCCCCCTCCCAGCATCGAGAGGAACGGCGTCATGAGACTGATCCCGCGGTCAAGTCCGTCGGCGGGCAGCTTGACGATCTCGGTTCCATCCCAATCGTCCATGCCCACCCCCATCATGGCGAGCGTCGCCTCCCCCTCGATCAAGGCGGAGGCGGCAAGCGACCGGTCGTCGTCGGACTTGGCCTCGTGATGAAGCCCATCAAGGTCGAAGTGCTGGTCGGCCAGAGCGTGGGTCATCTCGTGGGCGATGACCGTCTTGTTTTCATCCTTGTCGAACCCCCCGGTCTTGCCGAAGAGCCGTTCCAAAAACGTCGGCGGCACCTTCTTCGCGGCCGCCGGCTCCTCGATCATGTACATCGTCTTGGTCCGAGGATCGTAATACGCGGCGATCTCCTCGGAGTAGACCTGGACCAAAAGCGCCTTGAGGTCGACGTCGGGGGCGACCATGCCGAACGCCTTGAGCGCCTTCTCGTTGGCCTCGAACTCGGCGGGGGTCATGTCCTCGTCGAAGTCCTTCAGGAGCATCTCCTTGAGGTTCTCGCGCTTGGTGACGTCGCGTTTGACCTCGTGCTTGAAGGGAATCCGCCGAAGACCGGGAAGAATCTTCTCGAACGCGGTCTTATATTGAATCTGCGCGTCGCCCGCCTTGCCCTCGTCGGCCAGGCGGTCGCCGGCCTTCAACAGCTCGGTCCCCGCCTTGAGGGCGGCCGTCGGCTCGTCGGCCGAGGCCGGTCGAGCCGCGATCAGGGACAGGCAGCCAACCATCGCCAGTTTCGCCAGTCGCGATTTCATGATGAAGCTTCCGATGATGGACGTCGGCTCGTTCCTTGGAATTCGTCTCATGAGGGTGCGGCAAATGTCGCTGGCGGTCCTCTCGCCCGAAGCACAGCCCAGCAAGCCCAGAGCGCGAGCGAGTGAAGACTCCGGGTGCATCGCGAGGAAATTCACTCGCTCGCGCTTCGGGCTTCCGTGGCTGTTCCGCACACCTCGGCTCCGCGCCTCCGCAAGGAGAATTCGCCGCCCCCTCTCTCATGAGCACAATACGAATGGGCGCCGCGCCCGGTTCGGCGAGAGCCTCGCCTTCCTTGCGGGGGACAAATCTTAATGATAATAAAGACAAAGAGCGTCAGTCGACCCGAAGACGGACTTAAAATCCTGGTCCCTTCCGCTCGGATCACCGCGCCGGTCGCGACCGGCGGACATGTTGAGCCGGCGCCGGTGCCGGCGCGCCGCCGCGGAGCGGTCTCGGCGACGCCTTGGCGCGGAGCAACTGTCCGGCGGCCATCACGCGTACCTCGTCCGGAGAGCCTGGTCCGTTTCTGGAATTGATCGAACGGCGCTCGAGGACGTTGGCGAGGTAATCGAGGATGCCGGCCTCGGGCACGCCGAGCGATCGCAACATCTTGATCTCGTTGTCCCGCGAGATCTTGCCGTGGAACCGCGAGAGGGCGCCGAGGACCTGGGCCTTGAGGTCGCCGCCGTAATGGCGGCCGAACTGGTCGCAGAGCGCGTTGATTTGCTGACCGGCGTCCGAGGCCGGACCGCCGGCGTCGAGGATGCGCTTCAGGGCGTCGTGGAAGAGTTCGCGCTCGGCCTCGACGCGATCCTGAGCTTCGGTCTCGACTTGCGCGCGGGCCTGCTCTCGCGCCTGGTTCTGTTCGACGCGGGCGGCGCGGTTCGCCGCGGCCTCGGCCTCCAGGGCCTGCATCATCTCCTCGCGGGTCGGCGACGGTTTCGGTTCGAGCGTCGCCACGGTCGCGACGGCCGGCTCCTCCTTCACGACCTCGGTTGGAGCAGCGGGCGGGAGCGGCGAGGCGTCCTCCTTCTCTCCCGGCCTGGGTTGCTCGACGTCCGCGACGGCGGAGGAGGGGTCGAGACCGATCGGCGGAGGCGGAGCAGGCTCCGCGCTCGGTTCAACCGCGACGGTCGCGCTCTCGACGGCGGCCGGCGCGTTCGGTTTCGGCGCGGCCGGTTCCGCCGGCGGGTCGTTCGGTCCGGGAGCGTCGACCGGCTTAGCGGCGACCCGGGTGGTTTCCGAGTCCTCGAACGTCGGGGGGGGAAGCGGAAGCTGAAATCCCGGAGGCAAGGGTTGACTATCGAGGGACAGGCCCATCAGAGGCGGCGACGGCTCGACGTCTTCGGCCGACTCCACATTGGCCGCCGCCACCCAGGCCGCGCTCGCCTGCCTCCGCGCCTGCTCCTGAAGCTCGCGCTGCCGGGGCGCGACGAACAGGTAATGGTAGGCCGCGAACATTCCCAGCGACAGAATCAGCGTGGTTGGAAACAGCAGGACCGGCGGCAGGCCCCGATTCCGGTACTGGATCATCACGACCGGCGCGGCCTGCGACGGCGGAGGCGCCGACGGCTCGGTTTCCGGTTCCGGCCGCGGCGCCAGTTCCGCGGAAAGCAATTCGGCATCCAGATCGAATTCCGGGTTTTCGGTCATGCCTACGGTTCTCCGTCGTTCTCTGGACTTGCACTATTTCTGATTGTCGCTGAAAGTACGGTTCGTCGCACTCCCATTTCCCGACTGCTTCGTTTTTTCAACCTCCGCCGCCGCTGCCCAGCCCTCGTTCCGTTTGACCGCGGGGTTCCAGGAGCCGGTCGACCTCGTCCCTTGAGGGAAAACCGCCGTGCTGTTCGAGGGCCTCGGCCGACGCCGGGGCGCCCAGCTTTCGCACGACGTCCTCGACCGCGAGGCCTTCCAGCTCGTGGGCGACCTCGCGAACGGTTCGGTCCTGGCGATAGGCGGTCTTGGCGATCGCCGACGCGTTGTCGTAGCCGATCCGAGGCGCGAGCGCCGTGCACATCGCCAGGCTTTGCTCGACGTGCTCGCGGCAACGCGCCTCGTCGGCCTCGATCCGGGCGACGCCTTGCGACTTCCGGTCGGCAAGGAAGTCTCGCGCGTCGATGCACTTACGATTCAGATGGTCGGCCGCGTCGGTCAGCAATTCGATCGATTCCAAGAGATTATAGGCCATCACCGGCATCATGACGTTCAGATCGAAGTTCGACCCCAGCGCATTCGACCAGGCGATGGTCGCGTCGTTGCCGACCACCTGGGCGGCGGCCATCATGACGGCCTCGGGGATGTCCGGGTTGACCTTGCCGGGCATGATCGAGCTCCCCGGCTGAAGCTCCGGAATTCGGATCTCGCCGATCCCACATCGCGGGCCGGAACCAAGCAATCGAAGATTGTTGGCGATCGACGACAGGCTGACGGCCGTCGACCGAAGCATCGCCGACGCCTCGACCACGGCGTCCCGTCCGGCCATGGCCTCGAAGAAATCAGCCGCCACGCGCAGCGTCAGCCCGGTTTCTCGGCTCAGCGCCTCGACCATCCGCGACGGGAACTCGACGTGGGTGTTGACGCCCGTGCCCAGGGCCGTGCCGCCGATCGGCAGTTCCGCGAGCGCGCGCGCGGCCCCTTCCAGCCGACGGATGCTGTGCGAGACCTGCGCGGCATATCCCGAGAACTCCTGGCCGAGCCGGATCGGGACCGCGTCTTGCAAATGCGTCCGGCCGATCTTGACGACCGAATCGAGCGCCGAGGCGCGCTCGGCGAGGGCCTCGCGCAATCGCTCCAGGGTCGGGATCAGGCGGCCCTGGATCGACTCGCAGCCGGCCAGATGGATGGCGGTCGGGATCACGTCGTTGGACGATTGGCCCATGTTCACGGCGTCGTTGGGGTGGACCGGCGACCGCCCGCCGCGCCGCCCGACGGCCTGCTCGTTGGCGATCCCCGCGATCACCTCGTTGGCGTTCATGTTCGTCGAGGTTCCGCTCCCGGTCTGGAAGATCACCAGCGGAAACTGGTCGTCGCGGCGGCCGTCGACGACCTCCTGCGCGGCGGCCTGGATCAACTCTCCGAGCCCGGGGTCGAGCAGCCCAAGCTCGACGTTGACCGCGGCGGCGGACTTCTTGACCAGCCCCAGCGCCCGAAGAAAGGCGCGCGGGAACCGCACCGAGCCGATCTCGAAGTTGCGCCGCGCCCGCTCCGTCTGCGCCCCGTAATAGGCGTCGGCCGGGACCGACATCTCCCCCATCGAGTCGCGTTCGATTCGCGTCTGGGACATTGGGGATGCTCCTCGGATGCTTGAGTCACGATCACCGCGCGCACGGGCCCCGATTATAACCGAGAACGCCCGCCGCCGCTGGTCGACTCAACCCATCGCGGGGAGCATGGGAGGGAGCCGGCCGGCGGCGGGCTCGGGGGTCGTATCAACGTCAGGCTCCAGCACGATCGAGGCCAACGGCCAGAATTCGAGCCGGACCTCGGCGCCGTCGACGACCAAAAACGGGCAAGGCGGCGCCTCGGTCCAGGTGCCGGTGTTGATGTAGACGACGCCGTCGTGCTCGGCGGTCAGGGGAAGATGGGTGTGGCCGCAGGTGACGTACCGGAACCCGCGACCTCGGGCGTAATCGGACGCCCGGTGTTCGATCAGTTGGCTGTTGCGCTGAAACGTCTTGGCGACCCGGCGAATCCAACGCGCGGCCCGGTGGGGCATCAACGTCTGGATGAAGTAGAAC
This sequence comes from uncultured Isosphaeraceae bacterium, assembly GCA_937907405.1. GTDB lineage: Bacteria > Planctomycetota > Planctomycetia > Isosphaerales > Isosphaeraceae > Paludisphaera. The sequence goes on from CALCIC010001074.1 coordinate 11,485, forward strand.
GCTCCGGAGGCGAGGTCGGTGAGCCAGGGATAGTCGGTGACGACCGTGTCGAACTGGTCCCCGTGGAGGATCAAAAGTTGGATCTGGGCGTTGTCGTAAATGAACTCGTCGTGAACGTCGACCCCGACGATGTGGCCGACGATCTCGGCCGGGCCGTCGTGATTGCCGCGCACCCAGACCACTCGCACGTCGTCGCGGTCGCTGTTGCGTCGAATCTCCTTGAGGCAGGCGAAATGCCGCTTGCTCAGCCGCTTGAAGTTGAGATCGTCGAAGACGTCGCCGTTGATCACCAGCGTGCGGCAGCGATCGAACGCCCAGATCAAAAACTCTTCCAGGAGCTTCGCCTGGCTCACCGCGCTGCCGAGATGCAGATCGCTGATCACGATGCAATCGTAACGGCGGGCGCCGGGACTGACGGATGAGTTCGAGACGATCGACATAAACGACTCCCTACGATCGTTCGTTTGCCACGAACCTGACTTGCCGT
>CALCIC010001075.1 GCA_937907405.1 uncultured Isosphaeraceae bacterium
TCGGGTCGACAGGCGGCGGGCGAGTTCGGTGCGGCCGACCAGGAGGACCGTCGCGAACTCGCGCGTCGGCCCCTTGGCCGCGCCGGCGGCGAGGGCTTCGATCTCGGCCCAGATCTCGGGGGCCGCCTGATGGACGTTTTCGACCACCAGGACCCACGCCCGGCCGTCGGTCGATTCGTCCTGAAGGGCCGAGGCGATCGCCAGACGGTTGGTCGCCAGCCGATCCGATGGCTCGACGCCAAGCTGCGCGGCCGTGAGACCGAGGAAGTCGACCGCGTCGAGCGACGATGCGGCCTGGACGACGGCGAATCGCCAGTTTGGAGGGGCCTCGCCGGCGAGTCGGTTCCAGAGCCGCGTCTTGCCGGCGCCGGACTCGCCCGTGATCAGAATCGGTCCCGCGGATTGCGTCCGGAAGGACGTCGACCTCAGTGATTCCAAGGCCGTGCGACGACTGGCGACGTCGAAGCGGCCAGAACGGCCGGGAGCTTCGGGGGGGCCTTTGAACAGAGTGGCGGGCCGACTTCGCTCCATGGTAGACCGACTCCTTTTCCTGCCTAGGGAAGTGGGGGATGCGGCGGGCGCCTCGACGGGGACCGCGGACCGACGACTCCGCGTCGAGATCCGAAGTCGACCGAATCGCGCTCGCGATCCGCGTCCAGCGGCGCATCTCCAGATCTTCAAGATCGACGACCGGCCGGTACACTCTTGAGCGAGCCGTCGATGGAGGCGTCGGACGATCGTTGCGGCTCGGCGCAAAGTTGATGAATCGCTTGGGGTTTTGTAAAATGTCGAGGGGTGTTCCGATTGCCGGGATTTTGCCGCGAGATCGTCCCAGGGGCGATCGAGTCCGCGGCGACCCATCGTCCACGACCATGGGGAGTTCGGCCTTTGGCGACGACCAGTAACGCTGCCAGTGAAGATCGGATCGGTGAATATCGGATCGTCAGGCTGATCCACGCTGGTGTTACGGCGGCGGTCGTCGAGGTGGGTCAGGAATCCACCCAGCGGCGGTACGTCGTCAAGCAGTTGCTCGAATCGCGAGCCGGCGACCCGGCCGAACGCAAGGCGTTCGCGTTCGAGGCCAAGCTGGGCATGGAGTTGCGCCATCCCAACCTCATCCATGTGATCGAATTCTTCAAGGATTGCGACCAACCCTACTTCGTGATGGATTACTTCCCGTCGTTCCACTTGAAGCTCCCCATCGCGCGGCCGACGGTGTACCCGATGCCCAAGGCGCACCTCCACCGGATCATCCGGCAGGCGGCCTCGGCCCTGGCTTACATGCACGATCAAGGCTGGATCCACCGCGACGTCAAACCCGAGAACATCCTGGCGAATCAGAGCGGCGAGACCCGGGTCATCGACTATACGATCGCCATGCGACCCCGGAGCGGCCTGAGCAAGCTGTTCGGCGTCAAGGTTCCGCGCCAGGGAACCTCCAGTTACATGGCCCCGGAGCAGATCCGCTGCGAAGACCCGGCTCCCACGGCGGATATTTACAGTTTCGGCGTCACCTGCTATGAATTGATCTGCGGCCGCCCCCCCTTCCGGGCCGGTTCCCAGCAGGAACTTCTCAGCAAACATATGCGGGAACGGCCGGCGCCGCTGAGCACGCACAACCCCCTGGTCACTCCGGGATTCAACGACCTGGTCATGACGATGATCCAGAAAAAGCCCGAGGATCGGATCGCAAGCTTCCACGACTTCCTCCGCCGGTTCCGGTCGATCCGAATTTGCCAGGACGACCCGGACCCGGCCGCCGATAACGATGTCAGGTCGTTTTCCTAGCCGGACCGCTCGTCGGCATCGAGAGCTCAACGAAAACGCAGGCCCCGTCAAAGTTTACGCCACAATCAATCGATTCGCCGCGAGCGTGCTTTCCCTTCGAGGATCAGGCCTTCATGCGCAGCCCTCACGAACAGCGTTTGCCTTTCGAGGCGCCCATCTATGAAATGGAGTCGCGTCTCTCCGAGATGGAAGTGCAGTACGCCAAGAATCGCGCCGGCGGCGACTCCTCGAAGATCGGCGAGCAGATCCGCCGTCTGCGTCGTGAACTGGCGGCGCTCAAGCGAGAGATCTATTCGCAGCTCGACGCCTGGCAGACTGTTCAAGTTTCCAGGCACCCTCAGCGTCCCCAAACCCGCGACTACATCGACCTGATTTTCGACCAGTTCCTCGAGCTTCATGGCGACCGGGCGGTCGGCGACGATCAGGCGATCGTGACCGGCCTGGGCTATCTCGACGACCAGAAGGTGATGTTCATCGGTCACCAGAAGGGTAAAAACCTCGCCGAGCGAACCTCCTGCCATTTCGGCTGCGCCCACCCCGAAGGCTACCGCAAGGCCCTTCTCAAGATGCGGTTCGCCGCCAAGTTCGGGCTGCCGATCGTGACGTTCATCGACACCCCCGGCGCCTACCCGGGGATCGCGGCCGAGGAACGGGGGCAAGCGGCGATCATCGCCGAGAACCTGATGGAGATGAGCCAGATCGCCACCCCGATCGTCTGCGTGGTGATCGGCGAAGGCGGATCGGGGGGCGCCCTGGGGATCGGGATCGGCGACCGTCTGGGGATGCTCGAACACACCTACTATTCGGTGATCAGTCCCGAGGGCTGCGCCACGATCCTCTGGAAAGGAAGCGAGCACGCTCCCAAGGCGGCCTCCGCCCTGAAGTTCACCAGCCGCGACCTGCTGAGATTCGGCATCGTCGACGAAGTGGTCGCCGAACCCCTCGGCGGCGCCCATCGCGATCACGCCGAGATCGCGACGACCCTCAAGCAATTCCTCCTCAGGCAACTTCGCGAGTTGGTCGACGTTCCTCAATCCGAACTCCTCGACCGTCGCTACGACAAGTACCGCAAGATTGGGGTCTTCCTGGAAGAGGCCGCTCCCGCGACCGATTCTCAACGCAACGGCCGCGCCCCGACGACCGTGTAAGGAAGTGCAGTCGTCACTCGCCGGGGTCGCGGAGGACGCGGCCGTCGGCGAAGCCGATCAGGCCGACGATCCAGCGGCCCGATTCGTCTTGCTCGACCTCGGCCTCGAAGCCGTGGCCCTGGACGGCGTCGGCGTCAAGCGCGGGGGAGCTGAGCAGCAGCTCGTAAGGGACGACGATCCGTCTCGGCTTGCCGGGACCGACTCCCTGGATCCAAAGCGTCAGTTCGATCTGGTCGCTGCCGGGGGGATTCTCGTCGAGCGTGGCGGACATGACGATCCCGTGAAGCCGCATGGGAGAGTCCCAGGTTTGAGAACGAAAAACACGCGCCATCGATCCAATCCGAAAAGTTGGAGCGACTCGCGCGGGGCCAAGGAGTTTCTGCGCCTTACACTCATGAAACGTCTACTACAATAGCAGCAGCGACATCGATTGTGTGGACAACCACGCGGCGACGTTGCGGGATGCGTCGAGTAGACCGCCACGCCTCGCCGTCGGACTGCTAATTGAGAATCATCCTGCCATGATCGGGCGGCTTCAAGCTCCCATCGTTCTGGCGCACGGGCTGTTCGGGTTCTCGCGAATCGGGTTCGGCCCGCTGACGCTGACCTCGTATTTTCGGGGCATCCCCCAGGTCCTTCGCGATGCGGGCAACCGCGTACTGGTCACGCGGGTCCATCCGATTGCGTCGATCGACTTCCGCGCGCAGCGGCTCGGCTTTCGCATCTTGACTCATTTCCCCGACGAGCCCGTCCACGTCATCGGCCACAGCATGGGAGGGCTCGACGCGCGCCGGCTGCTCGTCGAGCCGGGTTGGCGGGACCGGATCTTGAGCCTGACGACGATCGGCTCTCCGCACCAGGGGACGATCATCGCCGACTTCGCCAAGCTGAGGGTGGGACGTATCTTCCGGTTGCTGAGCGCGATGGGGATCGACCACCGAGGCTGCCTCGACGTGACCCGTCGGGCGGCCCGGCAGTTCCACCGCAGGTATCCCCAGCCAAACGATCTGCCCTGCTTCAGCCTCGCGGGAGAGCCCCGCGCCGAGGACGTGGCCTGGCCGCTCCGGCGCCTGTACGAGGCCCTCTCCGAGATGGAAGGCGCGAACGACGGCCTGGTTCCGGCCGAGTCGGCCCGCGCCTTCGGTGAGACGCTGTCGCCCTGGCCGCTGGACCACCTCCGCCAGATGAACTGGTTGACGCCCCCCGAGGACGCCGGTTCGGAGAATTCCGTCCCGGAACGGTACGGTCGAATCATCGACAACCTGATCGCGCTGGGCTTCGGCGCCGACGACGCCGATCGGGCGCGATCCGCGCAGCCGACCGCGGCGATCACGGGCCCGGTCGGCTGACCCCGCGCCCGGTCGAAACCGCCAGGCCCCGCGCCGGACTGATCCGGCGAGGGGCCTGGATTAACGGCTCGGGTCGGGTCAACTCATCTTGTAAGCGACGGAGAACCGCTGCTGGAGGACGCGGGCAGCGCTCGCCCGAGGGGCGGCGGCGGAGATCGTGGGCTGAACAGCGGCGGCCCTGGGCGCCGGGGTGGTGGTGATCGCGGCCGTCGTGGACCTGGTCGTCGGGAGGACGCCGAGAGCCGAAACGCCCGCCGACGCTGGCGTTGGCGCGGCCGCGGTCGCACGCGCGGCGGCCGGCGAGACTACCAGGGTGGTGACGGCGCTCGACGAGGCCAGGGTCTGAGAATCGCCGAAGTAGAGCATCTGAATGTAATGGGTGCCGACGCTCAGCGCCGAGTTCGAGTAGAGCACCCAGGTCGACCCTCCCGACGTGGTCAAGGGGAGGTACCTGATCGGCAGGCCGTTGTCCATGATCACGACGTTTCCGGTGGGCGGCTGCGCCGCGCCCGTGTAAGTCAAAACGGCTCCAAGCAGCGCCGCCTGGCCGGCGACGACCTGCGTCGGCGCGACGCCCCAGAGATACGACGGCGCCTTGGTGACGACCTGTGCCAGGGTATTCTGCGACCAGTCGAAGTTGGCGTCGCCGCTGTAGGTCGCCCCGACCTGGTAAGAGCCCAACGCCTGCGAGGGGATCGAGTTGAAGACCGCCTTGCCGTTGACGAGGGGCGCGCTCTGGTAGAGCGTGGAACCGAAGTAGATGTTGACCACGCCGCCGTTGGGGGCGCCGATCCCGTTCGCGGAAGCGACGGCGACCGTGAACGAGAGGTCGCCCCCGATCGGCCGGGGGTTCGAGCTCGATGTGATCGTCAGCGCAGAGGCCCGCCGAACCACGGTGAGCGTCGCGGCCGTCGTCGGCGTGTACGAGCCGAGGAAATCCGTGAACACGGCCCGGTACTGGACGCCCGAGTAGGCGAGGCTGGGGGTGAGGACGAGCGAAGTCTGGTTCGCGCCGGGGACGTCGACGAAGGTGGCGCCGCCGTCGCCGCTGGCCTGCCACTGGACGCCGATCGGGTCGGCGCCGGAGGCCGACGCGGTGAAGGTCACGGTGTTCCCGAGCACCGTCGTCCGGCTGACCGGGTTGGTGGTCACCGTCACCGAGGACGTGGCGGCCATCGCCTGCGCGGCCGGCGCCGCGGTTGAGGACGAGACCGCGCCGCCGGCGGAGGGGGCCGCCGCGGCGGGCGCGGTGGTTGAGGGCGGGGCGGCGGCGGCCGTGACGGGCGCGGGACTCGCGGCAGATGCGGCGGCGCCGGCCGCCGTGACCACCAGGGTGGCGACGGGACTCGACGACGACGCGGTCTGGGCGTCGCCGAAGTAGACCAACTGGATGTGATGGGTGCCGACGCTCAGGGTCGAGATCGAGTAGAGCGTCCAGGTGGCCCCTCCCGACGTGACGACCGGGAGGAAGTTGATCGGCCATCCGTCGTCCAGATACATCACGTTGCCGGTGGGGGGCTGCGTCGTGCCCTGGTAGCTTAACACGCCTCCGAGCAACACCGGCTGGCCCGCGACGACCTGCGCCGGCAGGTTGAGGCTCAGAGACGACGTGCCCTGGGAGACGACCTGGGTCATGGTCCCCTGCGACCAGTTGAAGGTGGAGTCGCCGCTGTAGGTCGCCCCCACCTGATAGGTGCCCACCGCCTGCGTCGGGATCGAGTTGAAGACCGCCTTGCCGTTGACGAGGGGCGCGCTCTGATAGAGCGTGGCGCCGAAGTAGAGGTTGACCTGACCGCCGTTGGGCGTGCCGACGCGGTCTGCGGCCGTGACGACGACGGTGAAGTTGAGCGTCCCGCCGACCGGCCGGGGATTCGAGTCCGACGTCACCGACAGCAACGACGTCCGCGGGAGCACCGTGAGCCTCGCGACCGTGGTCGGCGCGGACGAACCGGCGGCGTTGAAGAAATAGGCGCGGTAAAGGTTGTTCGAGTTGGCGAGGGTGGGCGTCACGGTGAGCCAGTTCCGGACCTCGCCGGTCATGTTGTTGAACGTGACGCCGCCGTCGGTGCTGACCTGCCAGGAGGCGACGGCGCCCGGCGACCCCGTGGCGGCGGCCGTGAAGGTCACGGGGGAGCCGACGGTCGTCGTCTGGTCGACCGGGTTGGTCGTCACCACGACCGGCGCGGAATAGCTGTAGACGTACGCGGCGCCCTGGATCAGGTGGGAGAGGATCGCGGCGCGCGGCGCGCCCGCCAGCACGAAGCCGCCGCCGGTGCTCAAGGCCACGGAAGAACCGAAGAGATCGAAGGCCGCGCCGTCGTTGGAGACGAGCTTGGCCGTCTGCGGCCATCCGCCCCCCGACCTCGTGTAGACGTAAGCGGCGCCCTGGAACTGGGAGGCGCCGGACGCCTTCTGGGGAGAGCCGACGACGGCGACGCCGCCGTCGGCGCTGATCGCGACCGAAAAACCGAACCCGTCGTCGGCCGACGCGTCGTTGGCCGCGAGCTTCGTAGTCTGCGACCACGAAGAGATCGACTTCGTGTAGAGATAAGCGGCGCCCGGAGTCGAGGCGGCCCCGGGAGCCCCCGCAAGCACCACGCCGCCGTCATAGCTGGTTGAAACCGCCCAACCGAGCTGGCTTCCTGCCACGGCGTCGGACGCGTCGAGCCTGGTCGCCTGGGTCCACGGGCCGGCCGCGCCGGTGAAGAGGTAGACCGCCCCCTTGTGACCGGTCGCGTCGGGAGCTCCGATGGCCGCCGTGCCGCCGTCGCCGCTGATCGAGACCGACGAGCCGAAGCCGTCGCCTGCCACGCCGTCGGAGGCGACGAGCCTGGCCGCCTGGGTCCAAGCCGCGGCCGCGCCGGTGTAGACGTAGGACGCGCCCTGGCCGGCGTTGGCGCCGACCTTCGCGTCCGGCGCGCCCACGACGAAGGCGCCGCCGGCGGCGGCGATCGACACCGACGTACCGAAGTGATCGCCGGCGGCGCCGTCGTCGGCGGTGACCTTCTTGGCCTGGGCCCAGACTCCCCCCGAGGGACTGAAGACGTAGACCGCGCCCTGCAGCGCGTGCCCGTCGACCGTCGCGTTGGGGGCGCCGACGACCGCCGTGGCGCCGTCGAGGCTGATCGCGACGGAGGTGCCGAACTCATCGCCGTCGGCTGCGTCGGAGGCCGTCAAAACCGCCGTTTGAGCCCAGGTCGTCTCCGTCCTCGTGAAGATGTAAGCCGCCCCCCGGCCGTTGTTGGGGGCGGATTGCTGCCCCTTCGCGCCAACGATCATCACGGTGCCGGCGCTGTTCATCCCGACCGAGTAGCCGAAGAAGCTCAGGTCCACCGCGGCGCCGGTCAGCTTGCTCTGCTGAATGAACGGGTCGATGGTCAAGGGGTATTGCGCCCCCGCGTCGTCGACCTGGATCGACAGCGACTGGCCGTCGGCCGTCGTCGTCACCGACAGATGGGCCGGCACCGCCTTCCCGGTCGCGTCGTAGGCGATCAAGCCGCCGTAGCTCAGCGCCGATCCGCCGTCGGCCCGCGCCAGGGAGACGCTCGTCCCGCCGGGGTCGGCCGTCGCGATCAGGTCGCCCCCCAGGGCCAGGCCGACAGTCAACGGCGCGCCGGCCCCCCCCCCAGAGGGACGTTGATCAAGCGTGAAGCCCTGCTGAAGCCCGAGCGGGCCGTTCACGAACCACTGCGAAACCCCGCCGTAGTCGTACTCGACGCGGTTCGCCGTCGCCGTCGCCGTCGCACTCCCCAACGCCTGAAGCGAATCGCCGTAGCCGATTCCGCTCACGGTCAGCGACCAGGCGTCGGAGCCCGTCGAAACCCGCAAGCCGCCGGCGTCGACCGTGGCGGTGTACTGGTTCGTCGCGTTGCTCGCCGCGTAGCCGTCGCCCGAGGCGGTCACCGCGTACGCCGGATCCGTCTTGCCGAGCGACTCCGACACCGCGTACCGCGCGGCCGTCGGCACGCTCGCCGAACTGCTCTCGGCGGTCGTCGTCGAATTCGAAACCCCCGAGACCAGTGCGTGAACCGCCGCGGCAGCGCCGACGCCAGACCAACCCGCCACTGCCGGCGCCAGACGATCCTCCAAGGTCTCCCGCTCCGGCCGCAACCGCCGGCTGACCGCCGATCGTCTTCGCGAGCCGCCGAGGCGCGCTCCGTCCCCTCGCCGCCTCATGGTGAGTTCGTCAGGCATAAATCGGTTCCCTACTTCTGGATAGACGTCGAATCCACAGGATGTCGGTCGAACGAAGTGCGGTCGCGCCAGCGGGAAGAACCGCGGATTGCTCGCAAGCCATTACGTTTCAAGGATAACCGCACTGTACATCACGCAGCCTCCGAGATTCCACCCGAAATCGCAGAGCCCGCGACCATCGTCCAAATATCCCCGCCTCCGAGTTGATAAAACTGAACGGGAAATCAGCGCCAGTTAGAGAACGAGGTTTTAAATGCTTAACATGACCGCCGCCTCGAAACTAACGCTCGCGCGGCCCTTCCCCCCAGCATTCTGAGATCTCGGCTGGGACCGACGTCGAAACACCAGCCCGCCCCGCCCGTGAGGGAGCGTCTGGAGAAGTTCGCGGCGGTCGCCGCGGCCCGGCCCGGATATCGCGTCCTCGCCTTGCGGGTCGGCCGTTGTTCTTCATCGCCCAGGCGTCGCCGAGGTTGGAGTCGTCCTCGAAAAGCGTCAGGTCCTCATCCGAGCGATCGAGAGCTCCGCCTTGCGACCCTCGCCGGCATCGGTTCAAGTAATCGGTTGGAAATGGATATAACCGTCCCACGGTTCCGAGAGAATTCCAGCATGACGCCCCCCTTCGATATGAATCGTCGCGACTGGCTCAAGTCCGCGACGGCCGCCGGTTTGGTTTCAACGACGGTGGGTGCTTCCGTCGCAATCGCGCGCGGGCCTTTGACCGCCGATCCCGACCGCATCCGCCTGGAAAATGAGAAGCCCGGCACGCGTGACTGGATGAACGACAATGTTCGGGTCGATCCCAAGACCCGGTTCCGGAGTCCTGGGATCGAAGGCTACGCCTCGCGCACGAGCCTACGACCGGGGGAGAAACTGACGATCCACGTCAGCACGAATCCGGCGTCGCGGTTCACGCTGGAAATCTACCGGATGGGGTATTACCAGGGGCACGGAGCGCGGCTGGTCGAAAAGATGGGGGCGTTCGCCGGCACCCCCCAGCCCGACCCGCCGATCGGCCCGATGAGGCTCCGCGAGTGCGCCTGGGAGCCGACCGTCGCGCTGACGATTCCCGACGACTGGACCAGCGGCGTCTACCTCGGAAAGCTCAAAACCGAGGGCGAGGGGCTTGAAAGCTACATCATCTTCGTCGTTCGCGACGACCGCCGGGCCGACTTCCTGTTCCAGGTCTCGGACAACACCTGGAACGCCTACAACCGCTGGCCGTCGCAGTTCGCGCTTTACGACGACGGCAAGAAGGAGTGGTACTGGGGGCCCGACGTCCAGACCTCGTTCGACCGGCCGTACGGCAAGTACTGCCAGATCTTCGACGCGCCGCTCTCAGTCGGCTCGGGCGAGTGGCTGCTCTGGGAGTTCCCGCTCGCCTACTGGATGGAACAGCACGGCTACGACGTGACCTACGTCTCGAACATCGACACCCACCTCGACCCCACCGGCCTCCGCCGCGCCAAGGGATGGATCTCGATCGGCCACGACGAGTACTGGTCGCTCGACATGTTCGACCACATGAAGCAGGCGGTCGCCGACGGACTCAACCTGGCGTTCCTGTCGGGCAACGCGATCTGCGGCGTCGTCGACATCCATCCGTCCAGCGACGGCCGCCCCGGCCGGATCATCGAGCGGGTGGGGCGGTTCGGCTCGCCCCGCAAGGAGGAGCTTGAACAGGGCTTCCCCGAGGAGGGGCGGTTCAAGAAGAACGGCCCCAACGAGGCCACCCTGATCGGCGCGCAGAGCACGTTCCCGGTCACCGGCGGCGGCGACTGGACGTGCCGCAAGCCCGACCACTGGCTGTTCGACAAAACCGGCATGAAGGCCGGCGACGGCGTCCCGGGCCTTGTCGGCTGGGAGTGGCATGGCGCGCCCTGGCCGATCCCTGGCCTGGAGGTGCTCGCCAGCGGCCCCACCAAGAGCCCCCGAGGCGAAGGGGTCTACACCGCCACCATCTACCCCGGCCCCAAGAACAATTTCGTCTTCAACGCCTCGACCATCTGGTGGGCCACCGGCCTTGCGAGCCCCCCCGGCTTCATCCTCCCCGACGTCTACACCAAGCCCAAGGGGGTCGACCCCCGGGTCCAGCAGATGACCAAGAACCTGCTCGATAACATGCGCCGGGCGTGATCCGGGCGATCTCCTCCCTGACAAGGACTCAAAGATCGATCCCCTGACGATCGCAACGCCGAAAGTCCTGCTCTCCTGGAGCTCCGGCAAGGACTGCGCCTGGGCCTTGTGCGTGCTTCGCCGGCGGGTCGACCTCGAAGTCGTCGGGCTTCTGACGACGTTCAACGAGACGGTCGACCGGGTGGCGATGCACGCCGTCCGGCGAGAGCTGGTCGAAGCGCAGGCGATCGCGGCGGGGCTGCCGCTGTTCCCGATCATGCTGCCTCATCCCTGCTCGAACGCAGTCTACGAGGAGCGGATGCGGGGGGCGGTCGCCCAGGCGAGGGCGCGCGGCGTCACACACATGGCGTTCGGCGACCTGTTTCTCGACGACGTCCGGGAGTACCGAGTACGGAGCCTGGAGGGCACCGGCCTCGAGCCGATGTTCCCGATCTGGACGACCGCCGAAGCCACGGCCGAGCTGGCCCGGACGATGCTGGCGGCCGGCCTCGGGGCGGTCCTGACCTGCGTGGACCCTAGGCGGTTGGACGCCTGCTTTTTGGGCCGGCGGTACGACGCCTCCCTGCTGGCCGAACTCCCCGCCGGGGTCGATCCGTGCGGCGAACGCGGTGAATTCCACACGTTCTGCTTCCGTTGCCCGGAGTTCGACTCCGAGATCGCCGTGACGACCGGCGAGGCCGTCGACCGCGACGGCTTCCAGTTCATCGACCTTCATGCGGCTTAAGGTTCTCGGCCCTGGTTTCGAGGCGGCGTGGCTTCCAAACGATAGGGTATACTTCACACCGGCGGATTTGTTTGCTGAAACAGCCGCCGATGTGTGACTCCCATCGGCCATGCCATATCGGAGGCGCATGCGGCGACCTCGCATGTGCGGAATCGTGATTCGACGCCACTCCCTTTTGGGTTTCGCCGGCGCCTGCCTCGTGCTCAGCCTTGCCGGCTCGAACAGCCAGGCCCAGAACGTCTTGCCGACGAAGGCCTCGCCGCAGACCTACATCGGCTCTCCCCAGGCGCCCCACGTCCTCTACCAGGGGACTCCCTTCACTCCGCGGCCGGTCGCCCCTCCGACGCCCATTCTTCAACGTCCGGTCCTGAGCACGCCCCAAGCCTCGGCCCAGGGGCTGTCAAACCCCTGCGCCTGCTACTATCCCCAGGGGAATTGCCCGTTCCCGTCCGGCAATTGCTCGCTCCCCCAGGGGAATTGCGTCGCCCCCGCGCCTCAGTACCACGGCCCCGCGCCGTCGGGACAGTGGATCGGCGCGTCTCCCCAGGTCGGCTATTGACGAGAGTCGCCCCTGAAGGGCTCGCCTCGGGGCTGTCGGCGGG
>CALCIC010001076.1 GCA_937907405.1 uncultured Isosphaeraceae bacterium
GGGACGAGCGTCTTGTGGCCGGCGGCGAGGGTCGAGACGCCGATCGCGTGGCAGTCGTTCTCGATCACCTGACGAGCGGCCTCCTCGGGGGTCTGGAACAGCGGGCCGACGTCGATGTCGAAGCCCAGGTCGGCGAGCGCCGAGGCCACCACCTTCGCGCCCCGGTCGTGGCCGTCCTGGCCGAGCTTGGCGATCATCACGCGAGGGCGTCGGCCTTCGTCCTCGGCGAACTGCTCGACCTCGTGCTTCAGGTCGTGCCACTCCTGGTCCTTGCCGAACGCCGCGCCGTACACGCCGGAGATCACCTGGTTGGTCGCCCGATACCGCCCCCAGACCGCTTCGAGGGCGTCGGAGACCTCGCCCACGGTGGCCCGGAGCCGGACCGCGTCGACCGTGGCCGCCAGCAGGTTGCCCTCGCCCGAGCGCGCAACCTCGGCGAGCGCGTCCAGGGCCTTGCGCACCGCGTCGGCGTCTCGGTCCGCGCGAACTCGCTTGAGCCGCGCGATCTGCGATTCGCGGACGGCGGCGTTGTCGATCTCGCGGACGTCCATCGGTTCTTCGTGGTCGAGCCGGTACTTGTTGACGCCGACGACGACGTCCAGGCCCGAATCGATCCGCGCCTGCTTGTCGGCCGCGCAGGCCTCGATCTTGAGCTTCGCCCAGCCCGACTCGACGGCCCGGGTCATCCCCCCCTGCTTCTCGACCTCGTCGATGATCGACCAGGCCTCGTCGGCCATGTCCTGGGTGAGCCTCTCCATCATGTACGAGCCCGCCCAGGGGTCGACGACCTTGCAGATATGCGTTTCCTCCTGAATGATGATCTGGGTGTTGCGCGCGATCCGCGCCGAGAAATCGGTCGGCAGCGCGACGGCCTCGTCGAACGAGTTCGTGTGCAGCGACTGGGTGCCGCCGAACACCGCCGCCATCGCCTCGATCGTCGTCCGCACGACGTTGTTGTGGGGGTCCTGCTCGGTCAACGACCAGCCCGAGGTCTGGCAGTGGGTCCGCAGCATCATCGACTTGGGATTCTTGGGCGCGAACCCCTTCATGATCCGCCACCACAGCAGCCTCGCCGCGCGGAGTTTGGCGACCTCCAGGTAGAAGTTCATCCCCACGGCGAAGAAGAAGCTCAACCGGCCGGCGAAGGCGTCGACGTCCAGCCCCTTGGCGAGCGCCGTCTCGACGTACTCCTTGCCGTCGGCGAGCGTCAGCGCCAGCTCGAGCGCCTGGGTCGCGCCGGCCTCCTGCATGTGGTAGCCGGAGATCGAGATCGAGTTGAATTTCGGCATATGCTTCGCCGTGTATTCGATCACGTCGGCGACGATCCGCATGGAGGGCTCGGGCGGATAGATGTACGTATTCCGAACCATGAACTCCTTGAGGATGTCGTTCTGGATCGTCCCGGAGAGCTCGTCGAGCCCGACCCCCTGCTCTTCCCCGGCGACGATGTAGCCGGCCAGGATCGGCAGCACCGCGCCGTTCATGGTCATCGAGACCGAGACGCGGTCGAGCGGGATGCCGTCGAAGAGGATCTTCACGTCCTCGACCGAGTCGATGGCGACGCCCGCCTTGCCGACGTCCCCCTTGACCCTGGGATGGTCGGAGTCGTAGCCGCGGTGGGTCGCCAGGTCGAAGGCCACCGAGATCCCCTGGCCGCCGCCGGCGAGCGCCCGCTTGTAGAAGGCGTTCGACTCCTCGGCCGTCGAGAATCCCGCGTACTGGCGGATCGTCCAGGGGCGGCCCGCGTACATCGTCGCCTGCGGCCCTCGGACGAAGGGTTCGAAGCCCGGCAGCGTATCGGCGAATTCCAACCCTTCCAGGTCGCGCTTCGTGTAGAGGGGCTTTACGAAGACCCCCTCGGGCGTCTTCCAGCCGAGCGCCTCGACCTTCCCCCCCGGCGCGTGCTTGGAACCGGCCTTCTCCCACGCGTCCAGGTCCGTCGAATTCAGATGCGACTCGCTCATAATCCGGACTCCCCGTCGATTTCGGCGCCACCGAACGCCCTCCCGAACCATGGGTCGAGGCGTTCCACTCCACGAAGGATATCCAAAGCGCGCGACGTCGACCACTGAGGAAAGCCCGCCGGGCCGCGCCCGAAATGCATCGTCCCCGGGGCCGCGCGGGGGGGGCTGTATTTTTCAATCATATCCTTTAACATTGATCTGAAACACGTCCCTCTTGACGCGGGCCGGGAATCTGGCAGGATGGGGACATGGTAGAAGGGCGCGTCATGGGCGTCCGGCCGCCGGCCCCGCTTTTCGGCGGGTCGCCGAGCCGTCGGACGAGCGACGGCGCCCGCCGAGCGACGCCGCCGTCACGCCGGCGTCCTCTTCCCGATTGAGAGGATGGAGCATGAAGGCGCGCGGTCGAATCCGCGTCTCAACTTCAAGGAAACTGCAACGGATTCCATCTCCATCGGGCGCGCGGCAGGGCCGTTCGCCGTTCGGGGCGGCGCTCGCCGCGGCGGAAATGAATCGGCGGAAGTTCGGGGACGCGATCGAACGACCGCGACCAATTGGGAGTTTCGTCATGATCATCACGGAGAAGACGGCCGTCGTCACGGGCGCCGGCAGCGGCATCGGCCAGGCGGTCGCGGTCGAGCTGGCCGAGCGCGGCGTCGCCGGCCTGGGACTCGTGGACAGCAGCGAGAACGTGCTCAAGGTGGCCCGCGCGATCAACGACCGACTCGAACGCCCGATCGCCGAGGCGCTCATCGGCGACGTGACCGACGCCGGGTTCCGCACCCACGCGTTCGACCTGATCACCGACAAGTTCGGCGTGCCGACGATCTGCGTCCCGTGCGCGGGGATCCTCCGCGACCAGCTCGCGGTCAAGATGGACCATCAGGCCGGCAAGGCGAGGGTCTATCCGATCGAGAAGTTCCGAGAGATCACCGAGGTCAATCTGACGGCGCCGACGTACTGGGCGTTGGAGACCATCGCGCGGATCGCCGAGGACCGTCATCGTCGCGGCAAGTCGAGTTGGAGCCCCGACGAGGACGTCCAGGGGACGATCATCTTCATCGGCTCGGTCTCGTCGCACGGCAACACCGGCCAGGTGGCCTACGCGGGCGCCAAGGCGGGGCTGGAAGGGGTCGCGGCCACGCTCGCGAAGGAGGCCATGTACTACGGCGTCCGCTGCGCCGTGATCCACCCCGGCTACACCGACACCCCGATGGTCCGCGCCCTGGGGGACGACTACATCAAGAAGAACATCCTGCCCTACACCCAGCTCCACCGCCTGATCGCGCCGGCGGAGATCGCCGATGCGATCTACTTCCTGATCTGCAATTCGGCGGTCAGCGGCCAGCTTTGGGCCGACGCCGGCTGGCATCCCACGGCTTGACCCCGACGCGACCGGCAGAGGCGACGATGTCCCGACCACGGCTCCAGGTGACGCCCGACCACAACCTCGCGCTCGACCTCGTGCGCGCCACCGAGGCCGCCGCGCTGGCCGCCGCGCGGTGGGTCGGCCGGGGGGACAAGAACGCCGCCGACAAGGCGGCCGTCGACGCGATGCGGATCGTGTTCAACAGCCTGCCCTTCGACGGGATCGTCGTGATCGGCGAGGGGGAGAAGGACGAGGCCCCGATGCTGTTCAACGGCGAGCGGCTCGGCACCGGCGCCGAGCCCCGCGCCGACGTCGCCGTCGATCCGATCGACGGCACGCGGTTGGTGTCGCGGGGCGAGGCCAACGCGGTGGCGGTCGTCGCCGTCGCCGATCGGGGGAGCATGTTCAACCCCGGCCCCTGCTTCTACATGGAGAAGATCGTCGCCGGCCTCGACGGCGGCCACGTCCTCGACGTCGCCGCCCCCATCGAGGACAACGTCCGCAATCTGGCCAGGGCGCGGGGCATGGAGGTCGGCGACATGACGGTCATGATCATCGACCGCGAGCGGCATCACGACGCCATCGACCGGGTCCGCGCCATCGGCGCGCGGGTCCGGCTGATCTCCGAAGGCGACGTCGCCGGCGCGATCACCGCCGCGCGGCCGGGCACCGGCGTCGACATGCTCTACGGCATCGGCGGCACGCCCGAGGGGGTGATCGCCGCGGCGGCCCTCAAGTGCATGGGAGGCGTGATCCAGGGCCGCCTCCACCCCCGCGACGCGGCCGAGCGGAAGGCGACGCTCGACGCCGGCTACGACCTCGATCGGATCCTGCACACCGACGACCTGGTCAATGGGGACGACGTCTTCTTCGCCGCCACCGGCATCACCGACGGTTCGCTCCTGTCCGGCGTCCATTACAGCGCCGAGGGGGCGACGACCGACTCGATCGTGATGCGGTCCCGATCGGGCACGATCCGAACGATCTCGGCCCAGCACCGCTGGGAGGCCCCCCCCTCCGGCCGACGCCGGGGCGACCGCCCCGCGAACCCCATCCCGCCGATCCTCCGACCGGAGGAGGAATCGAACGACGTATCGAATCACTAAAACATACTCGCGTCCACAAGCCTTTATTTTGCCGCCTCGAACGCCCGCGCCAGCTCCACCGGCACGACGCACGGCTTCCGGCTCGTCGGGTCGATGGTCACCAGGACGACCGTCGCGTCGGCGGCGACCGCGCCGTCGGCCTTGAGGATCTGCTGAGCGAGCGTGAAGCTCGTCCGGCCCAGCTTCTCGGGCCGGGTGACGATCGTCAAACGCTCCCCCTGGAGGCACTCGCGGCGGTAGTTGAGGTTGACGTTGACCGTCACGGTGACCGCCCCCATCGCCTGGAGGCGGTCGTAATGCAGGCCGTTCCGTTCATACCATTCCTCGCGCCCCCATTCGAGATACTCGACGAACTTGGCGTTGTTCACGTGCCCGTTGACGTCGATTTCGGTGGGACGCACGATGATTTCCAGGACCGTCTCCATGATCTGTCGCCGCTCCGGATTGAGTCGATGAAGGACCGCGATGGGCGCCCCGCCCGTCGCAGTCTATCACGAGACGTCCGGTTCGGACGACGGCGGCGAAACTCGGGAAGACTTGCATGCGTTACCGCGACCGCTTCTACCTGGTCTTCGACGACCTCGAAACCGTCCCCCCCGGCGAGGTGGCGGACGCGGCCGCCCGGCTCGGCCTGTCCTTCCCGGACGGCTACGCCGAGTACGTGACCGAACTCGGCGAGGGCCTGTTGTCGGACTATTTGCGCATCTGGCCGCCGAAGCAAGTCGAGGCCCAACTCGACGAGCATCGTCAGCGTTTATCCGAAAACTTCTTCTGGGATGAAGACGGCCCCCTCACTCCGGCGCGAGCAAGGGAGACTGTAACGTTAGGGAGCACGATGGACGGCGACGACCTGGTCTTCCATCCCGACCGGCCCGACGAACTGTTCGTTCTGCCTCGCCACGACGACAAGGTTTATCGAGTCGGTCTCGGCCTCGACGCGGCGATCGACTGGCTTCTCGATTCGGGCGTGCTGAGTCGGCGGAGCTCGTCTCGCTACTTCGAACCACCGGGAAAACGCGAAAGCATCGTGAGGTCGATCCCGCTCCCTTATCAGGTCGTCCGCGACGCCCTGATGGACCTGGGGATTCACGATCACGTGGCTTTCGAAGAGCGGTCCGAGGACGAGGAGAAGGTCTTTGAGGTGAAGATCAAGGTCGGCAAAGAGTACGTCGACGTCGACGACGAGGAGGCGATGATCGTCCTGCTCGTCAAGGAATTCGGCGGCGACGTGACCATCGAGACAGGGGGCTTCTCCGAGCCGGATTCAAGTCGGGTGACGATCACGCACGTTCCGAATCCGCCTGAACCGAAGCTCGACCTCTACCTGAAACGGCTTGACGTGCTGAAAAGCCGAAGGCCGACGGGTCTTCTCCAGAAGCTGCTCGACCGGCTCAAGCGGCGAGGAGAATCACAATGACCTCCGTCAAGGCCGTGGGCGTCGTTCCGCCACGTGCGGACGGGCCGAGGCGCCCGAGATCATGGCATTTCGCCACGGCCGCCCGGACGCCGGTGGCGAGGCCGGTCGATTCTTTCCAACGATCAACGAGGAGTTTTTCAAGATGACGCGCACGGTCGAAGTGACGGAACTCGCCCTCCGCGACGCGCACCAGAGCCTGCTGGCGACCCGCATGACGCTGGAGGACATGATCCCGGCCTGCGAGGACGTCGACAAGGCCGGCTACTGGAGCGTCGAATGCTGGGGGGGCGCGACGTACGACTCCTGCATCCGGTTCCTCAACGAGGACCCCTGGGAACGGCTCCGGACGTTCCGCAAGCTGATGCCCAACTCGCGGCTCCAGATGCTGCTCCGCGGCCAGAACCTGCTGGGCTACCGCCATTACGAGGACACGGTCGTCGATCGGTTCGTGGACAAGTCGGCCGAAAACGGCATGGACGTGTTCCGCGTGTTCGACGCGCTCAACGACCCGCGCAACCTCAAGAGGTCGATGGAGGCCGTCCGCAGGACCGGCAAATGGGCCGAGGGGACCATCTGCTACACGACCTCGCCGATGCATACGGTCGAGAAGTTCGTCGAGCTGGCGCAACGGCTCAAGGACATGGGCTCG
>CALCIC010001077.1 GCA_937907405.1 uncultured Isosphaeraceae bacterium
GTGCTGTCGGCGGGGACGGCCAGGTTGATCCGTCGGCCCACCATCTCGCGGGTGAGGCGGAAGTGGTCGCCGTCGGGGTCGAAGCCGAAGATCGAGATCCGGAACCCGTCCTTGCCGCGCGACGAGCCGTGGCAGCTTCCGGTGTTGCACCCGGCCCGCAGGAAGACCGGCATCACGTCGAGCCGGAAGCTGAGCGGAAGTTGAGTCTTCGCCTGGGCCACCTTCACCGGGATCGTCCGCGACTTGCCGCCGAACGACACGGCCATCGTGGTTTCGCCGTCGTTCAAGGGATAGTACGTGTTCTCGTCGCGGCGGAGCAGCATCGGGTCGGCCGGCGCGAGCGTCGCTTCCCTCGTCACGTCTCGAGTGATGCCGTCGTCGTAAAGCGCCTGCACGACGATCGACTGCCGGTCGCGGGCCGTCGTCAGGTGGATCGCGTCGGGGAACACCTCGATCTCGGTCAGACCCGCCGTCGGCGCGGCCTCGATCGCCGCCGGCTTCGGGGCCTCCGGCGCCGGCGCTGGTGCGGCGGGTTTGGCTTCCGGCTTCGGGGCCTCCGGCGTCGGCGCCGGTGCGGCGGGTTTGGCTTCCGGCGCGGAAGGCTGGGCGGGCTCCTGGGCGAACGCGGCGCCGGCGCCGAGGATTGCGACCCCGAACCACGCGGACTGAATTACTCGGACGAAAGCTCCGGTCGACCTGAACATGACGAAGAGGTCCTTATCTCAAGACGGTCGGGCGGGCGATTGTCGCGGGCGGTCCGACCGGAAATCTTCGCGGGTGAATACGTCGCGCCGAGGGATCGAAAAAATCGAAAAAAAGAACGTCACTTGCCTTCCGCCGCGGCCGCCTCTTGTTTCTTCTTACTTTCCAGCCGGAGCGTTTCGAGCCGGCTGAGGGGCTTGGCCGGCGCCGCGGCGGCGGCCGGGGCGGCGGCGGCGGCTGGAGCGGCGGCCGCCGCCGGCTTGGGGAGCGGGGCGTCGATCCGCAGCGTCGCCGAGCCGATGTTGTGGACGACCGGCTCGTTGTTCTGGGTGACGACGACCTGGCAGAACACGTTGGCGTGTTTGCCCGCGGGCGAGGCGGCGTCGGTCTTCAGGTGGAACACAAGGTCCTTGCTGTCCTTGGTGATCTTCTTGACGTCGGTCGTCACCTTGTTGGGGAGGCCGAGCAAGGTCACGGAGGCTTCCCCCTCGAAGTCGACGTTCTTGGCCACGGCGACCGCCAGGTCGGTTTCCTGCCCTTGCTCGACGGTCGCGGACTGGAACGTCAGCCCGACGAACGGCGCGGCGATCGTCAGGTCGGCGAGCTGGGACGACACCATGACCGGCCCGGTCGGCCCGGTCGACGCGCCGTTGACGACGATCTTCCAGGTCCGCAGCTCGGCGCCGCCGTTGGCGTTCATGGGGATCTCGGCCTCGGTCTGCCCCTCGGGGATCGCCACCGAGCCCGACGAGCTGACCCCCGGAGGGTTCCAGGGGAGCGACAGGCTGATCGCCGCCTTGAAACCTTCCTTGCGGATCGCCCGGACCTTCAGGCTCATCTGGCCGTTCTGGACGAGCGGCGCCTTGGGCTCGACGATCTCGATCGAGTACGGGCATTCCTCGGTCACGCCGACGGCCAGCCGGTCGACGGTCCGCGACCAGACGATCACGTTGTTCTGCCCGAGCACGAGCGCCGCCTGCGAGCTGAACTCGGACGCCGCCTCGACCTTGGGATCGGCCGGCTTGCCCGAGATCGTCGCGAGGGTGGCGCCCAGGGGGGCGTCGGCCTTCGCCTTGAAGAGGACCGGGACGATCGACTGGCTGGCGGCCAGCGCGGGGGCCTCGACCTCGACGCCCGGCGGCAGCCCCTCGGCGGAGATGTTCACGTCGCCGCCGAAATCGGCCCGCGTCCCCTGCATCAGGATCGCCTGGCGGTTGCCCCGGGGGACGTTCGGCGCCATGACCCCGGTCCCCAACTGGATCTGCTCGGCGGGCGTGCTGACCGTCAGCCTGGGGGCGACCGGGCCGACCTCGATCCGATAGACGTAGTCGGGCCCGCCGTTGCCCAGTTGATCGACCACCGAGACGACGTACTCGGCGTCCTCCGGGCAGGAGAACCGGAAGTAGCTGTCGGGACCGCCGGAGTCGTCGTTGCCGACCGAGGCGCCGGCGCCCTTCTTGGCCAGATACATCACCGAGTCGATGGGCGATCGGAGCTGGCGGCCGTAGAGCCGGAAGTCGAACGTCTGCCCCTTCTTCCCCGCGAAAACGTAGTGGTCCACGTCGCCGGCCTTCTCGATCACGCCGTTGAGGGCCGTCGGCGGGGTGAACGGCGTCGCGGTGTTGTGATCCGGGTTCGGCTCCT
Organism: uncultured Isosphaeraceae bacterium; assembly: GCA_937907405.1. Taxonomy (GTDB): domain Bacteria; phylum Planctomycetota; class Planctomycetia; order Isosphaerales; family Isosphaeraceae; genus Paludisphaera. Next base: position 2,347 of record CALCIC010001077.1, read on the forward strand.
TCTCCAGCACGTTGTCGAGCGTCGACAGCCGGAACGGGTTCGGGAAGGGCGAAACCCCCTTGTCGTCCTGGCGGGTGAGGCCGAAGTTCGGCGCGGGGGAGGACGGCAAGGCGACGTCCGAGGTCGCCTCGCCGGCGGCGTCGCCGATCCAACGAACGGCGAGCGTCCCGCCGAGTTTGCCCCCCGGCGGGAATACGCCGGTCGACCTTGGGTACGAACCCACCTGCAACCGGTACAGGCACGAACCGTTGCCGGCGTACGCGCTCTCGCGGACCTGGATGATGTAGGGGCCGTCCTCGGGGGCCACGACCGAGGCGAGCGCGTCCTGCCAGAGCAGGGCCGCGTCGTCGCTCGACGCCAGCTCGAACCGCTTGGCGTTGAGGATCGCCACGTAGGGGTCGAACATGGTGATCCCCAGCCGCATCCCCTCGATCTCGGCCGTGATCCGGTCCCCCTTCTTGGCCTCGACCACGAAGTAGTCGACGTCCTCGTTCTCGGCCACGCCGTTGACCGTCGTGTTCATCGCGATCGGCTGGGGGGCGGCGAAGTCGTTGTTGGGCTCGACCTCGGCGACTTCAGGGAACGCCCCCACGCTGAAGTTGCGCAGCTCGCTCAGCCCGGTGGCCGTTCGGAGCCGCAGATCGTGGCAGCCGAGCGGGCTGTCGGCGGCGATCTTGAGTTTCGCCTTCACGTTGTTGTCGTCGACCTTGGTGATCGCCTCGGCGGTCACGCCCGGCTGATAGAACAGGATCTCCAGGGCGTCCCCCAGGCGGGCGCCGGAGAAGGTCACCTCGATCTCGGTCCCGCGCTGGCCGCCGACCGGTCGGACGGCGGTCAAGCTCGGGGTCGTGCCGAATACGGTCGTGGAGGTCGCCAGCGTCAGGGCCAGGGCCAGGAGCGGCGACCGGATCAGGCGGGGGCGTGAGCAGGGCATGATGGAGGTTCTCGGGGGGATGATCCGGCGGAGTCTGGCGGTCGTCGGCGACGTCTCTCGGGGGATTGACTGCTGGGGGCGCGCACCATGAAAAAGCGCTTTGGCGATACGTCCTTCTCCCCCCGGGCTGACGACCCGACACGGATTCGTATGGGCCAATGCGGGTGTTTCGAAAAGCGTCGGGTCGTCAGCACCCCGGGAGAAGGTGGCCGAAGGCCGGATGCCGCAAGAGGGATACCCCCCGCCCCCGGGGGGAAGAGGGGGGCGTCGGCCTCGTATCGCGACTCAGGCCAGCAATTCCTTCACCACCTTGCCGCCGTCGACGATCTCGATGGGGCGGTTGCCGGGGGACATCAGCTCCTTGTCGGCGACGATGCCCATCAGGTGGTAGACGGTCGTGGCCAGGTCCTCGGGACCGACCGCGTCGCGATCCGGCTCGGTGGCCGTGGAGTTGGACGCCCCGTGGACGTACCCCCCCTTGATGCCGCCGCCGGCCAGGGCGACGCTGAAGACCTTGGGCCAGTGGTCGCGGCCGGCGTCCTTGTTGATCTTGGGCGAGCGGCCGAACTCGCTCGACACCATGACGAGCGTACGGCTCAACAGCCCCTGGCGGTCGAGATCGCGGATCAAGGTCGAGAACGCCTGATCGAACGGGGGCATCCCGTTCTTCATGCCGGGGACGATCCGGGTGTGCATGTCCCAGCCGCCGTACTGCAAGGTGACCATCCGAACCCCGGCGGCGACCAGCCGACGCGCCAGCAGCATCCGCTGGCCGGCCGGATTGCGGCCGTACTCGTCGCGGATCGCGTCGGGCTCGGCGGCGATGTTGAACGCCTCGCGAGCCTTCTCCGAGCTGATCAGGCTGTAGGCCCGCTCGTAGAACGTATCCATCGCGCCGATGTTGTCGCTCTTCTCGGCCTTGGCGAAGTGGTCGTTGACCGCGTCGAGCACGCTCCGGCGGGTCGTGAACCGGGCCTCGTTGATGCCGTTGGGCAGGTTCAGGTCCTGGACCCGGAACCCCTTGGACGCCGGATCGCTCCCCAGGCTGAACGGCGAGAACGCCGAGC
>CALCIC010001078.1 GCA_937907405.1 uncultured Isosphaeraceae bacterium
CGGTGGGGTAGACGATGACGTCGGGAAGCTCCCAGCGGCGGTCGGCCAGACGGTCGCCGGCGGGCTCGGCCATCTCCAGCCCCAGCGTCTTCTTCCCCTCGGTCCGCCACCCCGGCTCCTGAAACGTCGCCACGCTCATATACCCCAGCGGCACGTAATGCTCGCGGACCCGCTTGCCGCAGTTGATGATCGTGCCCTCGACCAGGTCGAGCGTGATCAACTCGGGGTGGAGCCTGGCGAACGCGGCGACCTTGCCCAGAACGGGCAGGTCGGTGTCGGGCGACATCACGATCGCCGCCTCGATCCCCGCCGCGACGGCGTACTCGGCCAGCGAGTCGCCGGCGTTCCCCTGGGTCGGCACCGCGAGTCGGTCGACGCCGAGCGCCCTGGCCATCGAGACCGTCGCCGTCATCCCTCGGTCCTTGAACGACAGCGTCGGATTCGCGCCGAAGCCGGCGTGGGGACGCCCCTCGTCCTTGACCTCGAGCCGACATCCCAGGCGATCGGCCAGGGGGTGGGCGTAAGGAAGCGACGGGGTGCAACCCTCCCCCAGCGTGACGATGCTCCGGCGATCGTCCGCGTCCGACCAATCAAGCGGCATCAGGCCGCCGAACCGCCACAGGTTCTTGACCTCCGGCCGCCACCAGCCGTCCCGACCTTGCTCCTTACTGAGTCGGTCCAGGTCGAGGACCATCCAGACGGGGCGGCCGTCGTGTGGACAAAGGTTCAAAACCGTCGCGCGATCGAAGGTGCTCCCGCAAACCGAACAGGCCAGATGAGATACGTACCGCATTCGATTCCAGACTCCAGGTTTGAGATCGGCCGAAAAAATCCTCGTCAGGGATCGAATAACGCCGATCTGGTGAACGTCTTTTAATCCCGGGTGGTGAGACCAAGCGCTCGCCCCTCGGATTGGTCGAACCCGAATCGTTCGGGGCGGTCGACGATCGGACGATCCGGATCTTTACGATCATCCTCGATCGTCGGCCTGATCAGAAGATGCTCGAAGTTCGCCAGGTCCCGGTGGACGACCTCGAACCACAGTTGTCGCGCGATCAAACGCCGGGCCCACGGCTTGATCCGCCGGCGCCGCCGAAGTCCGGGTGTGACGACCTTAAGAGGCTGTTCTGGATTCGTCTTCAAGAGAGAGGAAGGGGGTTCCCCATGGCGTTTAATCCGTTCCAAACCCATCTGCTCACGGGCGCGACGCTCCTGCTGTTCATCCCGTTCGCCGACGCTTCCGCCGACGAACCCGACGCGAAGGCCGGCCCCCAGCCCGCCGTCGCGGCGCCGACCTCGGCCGAGGTGGAAATCCCGACGTACAACCTGCTCGACGCGATGCGCGACGGCCTGGTCGACGTC
>CALCIC010001079.1 GCA_937907405.1 uncultured Isosphaeraceae bacterium
TCGGCCGCAACGTCGACTTCAAGAACACCATCATCATCATGACCACCAACGCCGGGGCCGAGGTCACCTCGACCACCAACGTCTTCGGCTTCGACCGGGGCCGTGACGAGGCCGGCAGTTATGAAGAGATGAAGGAGCGCCTCAAGGTCGCCATCGAAAAGTACTTCCGGCCCGAGTTCCTCAATCGGCTCGACGACGTCATCGTGTTCCACTCGCTCAATCAAGTCGACCTCAAGAAGATCGTCGACATCGAGCTGTCCAAGATCCGCGGCCGCATGGCCGATCGCGGCCTGGCGCTGGAACTGACCGACGCCGCCAAGGAGTTCATCATCTCCAAGGGCTACAACCCCGACTACGGCGCCCGGCCGCTCCGTCGCGCGATCGAAAACCTGATCGAGAACCCCATGTCCGAGGAGATCCTTCGGGGAACCTTCGCGGGCAAGAACCTCATCAAGGTCGACGTGCAGGGGGACGCCGAGACCAAGAAGCTCAAGTTCGACGCCGTCAACAAGGACGAGGCCAAGGGCCCCGAACTCGCGGCCGTCGGCGAGAGCGAAGCCTGACCCATCGAGCTCCGGCTCGCTCGACCGTGAATCCCAAGGAGGAGAGGCCCGCGCCTCTCCTCCTTTTTTCGTTTTCCAGTCGGGGTCGTCGACGATGGAAGTCTTCGTCAACACGATGGGCGTGGTCGGCGCCTTCGTCCTGGGCGTCATGGCGCTCACGCTCTACTTCAAGGCCCTCGGTTGGCTCGGCGGCCGGGTCGGCTGCAAGGACGAGGGGCCGCTGGGCGTGCGCGTCCGCGGCGTGCTCGACGTCAAGACTCGGGTCAAGGTCCACATGGCGAACGGCACGGTCTTCGAGGAGGTCCGCCTCATGGGTCATCTGGCGTCGCGCAACGTCGGCAAGGGAGGGGACTTCGTCCCCTACGGCCTGGGATCACTGTTCATCCTCGAGCACCCCGACGGCCGACGCACTCTGATTCGAGAGAAGGACGTCAAGATGATCGAGGTCCCGGCCCAGCCGTCGAAAGGCACTTGAGCCGTCGCACCATTGGCCTTGATAGAGTTCCGACAATCGACGCGCAGGCCGGCGGCGGCCGGAGAAGAGGGACAGGCACAGACCGAGTACTGCCCGAGCCAGTCCCTGTTTCCAGCCTCGAAGGCGAGCGACGCAACGGGGACTGGCTCCGAGCGTACTCGCTTGGTGCCTGTCCCACTTCCGACGCGCCGTCGGCCCTGGCCGTCGCCGATGCGCCGCCCACCCCAATCCGGGTCGTAGAACTGGCCGAGGATCGAATCGACGGCGTCGGCCTTCAGGCCCTTGGAGGCCGGGGTTTCGGCGAGGGCGGCCTCGGCCGGCTCGGGGGGCGACTCGACGGCGGTCGGCTTGAGCGAGCCGCGCAGGGCGACGTCCGCGTTCCAGATCCGGTCGAACAGGACGACGAACGCCGGGACCAGAATCGGCCGCACAAGGAACGTATCCAGCAGGATGCCCAGCCCCAGCGAGAAGCCCAGCTCGCGGAGCGAGGTCAGGGTGCCGGTGAGCATCGAGCCGAACGTACCGGCCATGATCAGCCCGCACGAGCTGATGATGCCGCCGGTGTGCGCGATCGCGCGGCGGGTCCCCTCGATCACGCCGTGCTTCTCTTCCTCCTCGATCACCCGGGCCATCAGCAGAATGTTGTAGTCCTCGCCGACGGCCACCAGGATCACGAACAGGAAGAAGCCCACCGTCCAGTCGAGCCCCCCCCAGGGCTCGGTGCTGTGGTGCAGGCCCTTGAAGACCAACTCGGTGACGCCCAGCGAGGCCAAATAGCCGAGGACGACGGTGAAGATCAGGTACAGGCAGGTCCCCGGCCTTCGGAGCAAGGCGACGAGGATGACGTAGACGCCGAAGGTGACCAGGAAATACATCCGCCGCTGGTCGCCGGAGGTGACGCGCATCAGGTCGTTGACGGCCGACGTCGAGCCGGCCGTGCCGATCGCCGACGCGTGGTAAAGCGGCCCTCCCGGTCGGCTTGCGGCGTTCAGGGTCTGGTCGAGGCGGTCGAGCGAGTGCAGCGTCGGGGTCGAGAACGGGTCGGTCTTGAACACGACGTCGAACCGGGTGATGTGGTTCTTGTCGTTCGGATCGGTCGCATTGATGCTCACGTACCGACCGTCGACCGCCGCCCGCATGGCCCGCTCGGCCATCCGCTGGAACAAGGACTTCTGATCGTCGGGGACCGGGGGCTTGCCGAGAGGCTGGCTCAGCGACCGGACCTCGGCGACCCCGGGGATCTCCAGCAGCCGCCGGGTGACCTCGGCGACCTTCTCGCGGCCCTCGTCGGTTCGGAAGTCGATCCGGGGGTTCTCGACCAGCGCGGTGGTGGGGCTCAACTCGCCCACGGCGAAGTACCGGCGGATGACGCTCGCCCCCACGACGCTCGGCCGGTCGCGGTCTAGGTCGGCGAGCTGGCTGTAGCTCGCGGTCGTGTGGGCGCCGATGTACGCCAGCGGAGAGAGGACCAGCAGGCTGAGCACCAGGATCGGCGTCGGATGGCGGACCACCAGGCTCGCGACCCAGACCCAGAACCCGGTCATCGAGGCTTGCTCCAGGCTCTCGGCCTCCGGGTCGGCGCCGGGGGTGTGGTGGGGCGGCCGGAACGGCCAGAAGATCGCCCCCCCCAGCCACGAAAGCATGACCGGGGCCAGGGTGAGCGCGGCGAACAGCGCGATCGACAGGCTCAGGGCGATCGCCGGCCCGGTGTAGCGGATCTTGGCGAAGCTGGAGAAGTAGAGCATCCCCAGGCCGACGATGACGGTCCCGGCGCTGGCCGCCAGCGCGCCGCCGACCTGGACGATCGCCTCGTTGAGGGCGTCCTTCCTGGTCCGGCCGCGAGCCAACTCCTCGCGGTATCGCGCGATCAGGAACAGGCAGTAATCGGTGCCGGCGCCGAAGAGGACGACGATGATGAACACCTTCGTGATGTTGATCACCTGGAACGACAGCCAGGGGACGTCGGTCAGCAAGGCGAGCGCCTTCATCGAGACCACGACCGAAAACGCGATGGTCATCAGCGGCACCATCGCCAGGAGCGGCGATCGATAAACGGCGAGCAGAATGACGACGACCAGGAGGATCGTCGTGAAGGTCGTGTTGTCGATGCTCTCCTTGGCCGCCGTATTCATGTCGTGGCCGACCACCGCCGAGCCCGTCACCGACCGTCGTAGGCCGTCCGGCAGCGCGGGATGCTCGTCAAGGTACCCGAGGACCTGGTCGACGACGTGTCGGGTCTTCTGAGAAAGATAGGTGCTGTTGAGTGAGACGATCGTGAGCACGGCCTGGCCGGGGCCGTCGAGGGCCGAGCCGATCAGTCGGGGGCCGATCACGGGCGACCGGTGGGTGTCGAGCTTCTTGACGCCGAGGCCGGGGTTGGCCTGGCTGTACTTGAAGAAGTCGGCGGCGTGCTGCTCGACGGCCGCGAGGTCGGCGGCCGTCAGCGGGCCGTTCGGGCGTTCGAAGACGAACACCAGTTGCGAACTTGCCGCGTCGCGCGGAAACCCACGCTCGAGAAGCTCCTGGCCGACCACGCTCGGGTAGTTGCGGGGGAAAAACCGGACGTCGTCGTCCTTGGTCACTTCTTCCCACTTCGGTGCGTAAAGAAAGAGCAGCGTCGTTGCGCCCAGCCAGAAAATCAGGACGGCCCACGATTGACGCTGGACGAGGCGGGCGAGAAATGGAAACATGGGCGGCCGGGTTTCCAGAAGGCGGCGGTCGAGAAAAAGATCGGCCCGAAACGCAACGCGAAGACGACGGAGGCCGGTCACAAGTCATCCAGACATAAGCTCTTTGGTGGAGTGATCCAGAGCATAGTCGATCATCCGGCCGGTGTCAAAGTGATTTGGGGCCTCGCGCCGGCGTCGCGTTTCAGGCGGGGCGAGCCCGGCGTTCCCGATTGCCGAACTTGGTTGAAATCGCCGTCGCCCCTTGGCCTGGAACTTGCCGGGGGGAGTATGATGATCTAGTAGAAGTTAGGGTTGCGATCGAGACGGCTTACACGGTTTTTATTTGGTCTCCGAGGAAAACAGCATTGTCCGCTTCATTCATCCGCGAGTTCTCCCACCTGTGGACGGGCAGCCTGGCCCACTACCACGCTCATCGCAATGACGAGCATCTGAACGCGCTGTACGAAGACACTCTCCGCTACGTCGGTCTGCATCTGGAAAACGATCTCTGCCGCTCGGAATACTGGTCGCGGGTCTCGCTTCGCCGCAGGTTGGCCGTCTTGCTCTTCCTGGTCGATCGTGGCGTCGTCGAGCGCTCGATCCGCAACGGCCGCCACATCTACTCGCCCCTGCCGCACGCCGAGGACTGGGTGTCGAAGCAGTCCGCGATGCGACCGTTCCTGAAGCCGACCCTGGAACTCGTCGCGGCCCTCCGCCACGAGCAATCGCGGCGGTCCCGGTCGCGCAAGGCCTGACCGTGATCGCGGCGAGGGCGACGCTTTCATGAAGAGGCGCGACCATCGGCGAGACCTCAATCCGCCTGTCAGCCCGACGCGAAGCGAGGGTTCAAATACGCCTGGGCTGCGGCGGGCCCCGCGATTCTCCCTGGGCGAACCCTCTCGCGCGCGTCGGGCTGACAATTCGAGGCTGTCCGGAAAGCCCCGAAGGGGAGGAGAGCTCGACGATGGGCCTTGACGCCTCGGTCATGTGCGATTGCCTGAAGAGACGGCTGACGTCCGAGCCGCCCGTGCCCCGCGAGTGGCTGGTCATCGACGATGAAGGGCAAATCGCGATCGCCCCGGAGCACGATTCGCCCGGGACCGGAGGAGACGTCTACCACTGGATGGAGGACTGCTGCGACCATCCGGGCATGCGATACGCTTCGGAGGGGATCGCGAATTGGACTGGGTATCGACTCTTCCAGCAGGCGATGGCCGAGGTCGGGTGGGAGAACTTCCCCGTCCTGCACCAGGAGTTGCCCGAGGTCAACGGAGGCCGGACGGAGGCGTCGGCGTCGGCCCTCGCCCTTGAGGAACTGGCCGCGTTTCGCAAGGTCGGGCGGATCGGCTCGAACACCTGGTTGGTGGACACGACCACCGGCGAGGTCAACAGGGAGAGTGTCGCCGCCTACGAAGGCGTCTTCATCATGTCGAGTTCGGGGCTCGAGGCGGGCTTCGACTCTGACGGGTTCTTCATCAGGACGAGCGAGGACGGTCTCGAACTCTTCAGGGCGATCCGGTTCCAGCAGACGTCCCTCGACCCCGACGCCGAACCTGACGAATCGGAGCAGGGTCGGTTCCTCTACGTCGACCTGGGATCGGGGCGTGAGTTCGAGTGCCGATTCGCCGTACCCGGGGCCATGATTCCCTGGCCGGACGGTCGAATGCAAGACGACCGAGGGCGACTCCGCACCCATTATCCGGCCAGGCTCCATGTGGAGGAGCGGTCGGTCTACTCATCACACTTCGAGTACATCCTCGGGCCTCTGGAGCGGATCTTCCGGGCGTCCGTCGAGATGGGCAACCCGGTGCGGTGGGAGTGAGAGGTCTCAGGGACGTTTCATCGATCCTTGCGGCACCCCCCGGGGACGGTTACGATTCAACGCGGGCGTCGGGCGTGCCGTCCGAAGTCCACGCCGGATTTTCGCGATCTCCGGACGACCCCGGTAGGCGCCGGCGACCCATTCCTTCCCTGGGCTTGGAGCGTGACGTCCATGCGCACCGTTATCGGTTCCCTAAGTCTCGGTCTCGTGTTCGCGCTCATGGTCGCGCTCGACGCCCACGCCGCCTCCCCGGCGGCCTCGACCACGACCACGACCGCCGACCCCGCGCCGATCATCCTGTTCAACGGCAAGAACCTGGACGGGTGGTCGATCCACATCCGCCATGCGGACAAATCCGATCCGACGGCCGACCCCAAGGGGATCTTCAAGGTCGAGGACGGCCTCATCCACGTTTCCGGCGAGGAGTTCGCCTGCCTGACGACCAACGAGGAGTACGCCGATTACAAGGTCTCTCTCGAATTCAAGTGGGGAGAGAAGCGTTGGCCGCCTCGGGAGAACGTCGTCCGTGATTCGGGAGTCCTGGTCCATGTCGTCGGGCCGATGAAGGTCTGGCCTCGAAGCATCGAGTGCCAGATCCAGGAGCACGATTGCGGCGATTTCTACCTTGTCGACGGCGCGACGATCGGCATCGACGGCAAGATTGAGAAGCGCTACAAGAAAAAAACCGAGGACGCCGAGAAGCCCCACGGCGAGTGGAACACCGTCGAGGTCGTCTGCGAGGGCGGCTCCGTCACGAACATCATCAACGGCAAGGTCGTCAACAAGGGGACCGACGCCAGCGTCCGCCGAGGCAAGATCGTGCTTCAGTCCGAAGGGGCCGAAATCTTCTTCCGCAACGTGGTCTTAACCCCCCTCAAGCGACCTTGAAGCGAGGGTCGGTCATGAAAGCCGTCGCACCCCTGCTGCTGTCGTTGATCACGGTGCTGGGAACGTCGCGGTTTACAGCCGCCGACGAGCCTCTCCCTCGATATGACCGGCGCTGGGTCTGGGTCATGGCGAATCTGCTCGTGGACGCCGAGGCCGATCGCGTCGTCGCTCTCGTCGAGCGGGCGGCCCGCGACGGCTACAACGGCCTGGTGGTCAGCGATTACAAGCTCAACATCCTGGGCAAGATGCCGGAGCGGTACTTCGATCACGTGGCCCGGTTACGAGCGGTCGCCGATCAGGCGCGCATCGAACTGATCCCGACGGTCTTTCCGATCGGCTACGGCAACGGCCTGCTCAGCCACGACGCCAACCTCGCTGAAGGCATGCAGGTCGATGGCGCCCCCTTCGTCGTCCAAGGGGGCGAGGCCGTGCTCGAGCCCAACCCCGCCGCTCGGCTGGCCAACGGCGATCTGGAGACGACGCGCGGCGAAGTATTTTCGGGCTTCGGCTTCCAGGACGCGCCCGGCGAAGTCAGCTTCGTGGATCGTGAAGTCGTCCACGGCGGCAAGACGTCATGCCGCATGGAGAATCTATCGAAGAGTCCCGTCGCTCGGCTCATCCAGAAGGTGTCGGTTCGTCCTCGCGCCTGTTACCGATTCTCCTGCTGGGTGAAGACCCGCGAGCTGACGCCGACCGGGGCGTTCCGGTTGCTGGCGATCGGCGCGTCCGGGCAGCGCCAGCTCACCTTCCATGAGGGGGGCCTTCGGCCCACCGGCGACTGGACCCGCGTCGAGGTCGTCTTCAACAGTCAGGATCAGACCGAGGTCAACCTTTACGCCGGGGTCTGGAGCGGTCGCTCGGGCGTCCTCTGGCTGGACGATTTGGAACTGGAGGAACTCTCGCTGGTCAACGTCCTGAGACGCGACGGCTGCCCCCTGACGGTGACGACTGAAGACGGCGGACTCACCTATATTGAGGGCCGCGACTTCGAGCCGGTTCAGGACCCGAAGCTCGGCACGGTCCCCTATAACGGGGAATTCGAGTTCAGCCACTCTGGTCCTCCGCTGCGGATCTCGGCGCCTTCTCGAATCAAGAACGGAGAACGTCTGCGGGTGAGCTGGTATCATCCGGTGCTCACCCATGGAACCGACGTCGCGGCCTGCCTGAGCGAGCCGAAGGTCTACGACCTGCTTCGCGATCAGGCGAAGCGGGTCAACGACCTCTATCATCCCAGGACGTTCTTCATGCAGCACGACGAACTGCGGGTCGCCAACTGGTGCCGGGCCTGCCAGAGTCGGAAGCTGACTCCGGGGGAACTCCTCGCCGACAACGCCCGAAGGTGCGTCGAACTCGTCAAGGAGGTCAACCCCGACGCCGAGATCCTCGTCTGGTCCGACATGTTCGACCCCAACCACAACGCGGTGAAGAACTACTACCTCGTCAACGGGACGCTCGCCGGCTCATGGCTGGGGCTGGATCGTTCGGTCATGATCGCCAACTGGAACGGCGGCAAGGCGAAGGCGAGCCTCGGTTTCTTCGCCGGCCGGGGTCATCGGCAGGTCATCGCCGGCTACTACGACCATGACGACGCGTTCGAAAACTGGGACGCCGCCGCGCGCGGCGTGCCGGGGGTGTCCGGCTTCATGTACACGACCTGGGAAAAGCGATACGACGACCTGGAGCGGTACGGCAAGCTGATATCGCGGAAGCCGTGATCGACGAACCGCGTCGCCGGCGTCATCCCAGGGCGGCGAGCGTGCCGCAGGCCGCCTGGATGTCCTTGCCTCCCGAGTATCGGCGGACGATCGGCTGGCCGACGTGTCGCGTCAGTGCGTCGCGAAACGCCGACAATTCGTCGGCGGTCGGCGGATCGAATCGGCCCGAGGGGTCGGTCACCTCGATCAGATCGACTCGCACCGGGGTGTCGCCGATCAATTCGCCGAGCGCCCGGGCGTCGTCGTCGCCGACGTTCACGCCCGAGATGCAGACGTAGGCCAGCGTCACCCGCTCGCGGTGGGCCAGCGTGTACCGCCGGGCCGCGGCCATGACCTCGGCCACCGGCCATCGCGAGGCGACCGGCACCAGTTCCTTCCGCTTGGCGTCGGTCGCCGCTCCAAGACTGACGGCCAGCCGGTAGCGCCGCCCCTCGTGGGTGAATCGATCGATCTCGGGGACCAGGCCGACGGTGCTGATCGTGATCGCCTTGGCCGCGACCGCGCCCGCCGACGAGCACCGCAGCAGGTCGGCCGCCGCCATCACGTTGTCGTAGTTTAAGAACGGCTCGCCCATCCCCATGAACACGGCCCCGGTCACCCGCCGGCCCTGGCTTTGAACCAGCGCGCGGGCCTGGAGGAACTGGTCGATGATCTCCCAGGTCGCCAGGTTGCGGCGGGC
>CALCIC010001080.1 GCA_937907405.1 uncultured Isosphaeraceae bacterium
TCTGCCGAACCTGCGGCCGTCTCGAGTTCCACGCCTGGTTCGCCGACCCGCCGAGTGAACCATGAGCGCCGAACCGCGCCCCACTACCGCCCGCCGCTCCGCCTTCGCGGCGAGCGGCTTCCGAGCCGGTCCATCGCTCCTCACCCGACGGAATTCGAAGCCGCCGCCGCCGCTCTACGCGCCTCGCGCCCACTTATGTTCTAAGAAAGAAGAAGATCGGTGAGCGCTTTCTCATGACCAGCGAGGTTCGGCATGACGTGGGGCCTGTGCTTCTGGATGACGACGGCGATGGCCTTCCAGGCGGCGGCGGATTCGACCTGGATCGTCGGCGGGCCGAACCCGCCTTCCGTCGAGGGGGGGCGGCCGGTGGAGGTCGGCGTCGGGTTCCACATCGTCGACTTCGGACGGATCACGGCGCGGGAGGAGAGCTATGACGTCACGGCCCACCTGGAGTTGCGATGGCGCGACCCCCGCCTGGCGCGAGGGGCGGGCGACGGCAAGATCTGGACCCCCAGGCTCAACTTCGACAACGCCGCCGAGGCGCCCAAGCTTCACGGCGATCCCAGGATCGAGGTCGACCCCGACGGCTGGGTCACGAGCCGATCGATCCTCAGCCTCAAGCTCTCGACCCCGCTCGACCTCCGGAAGTTCCCGTTCGACTCGCAGGACCTGGTCGCCCGGCTCTCCCTGTCCAGCGACCAGTCGAAGGTCCGCTTCACGCCGCTGCCGGGATCGATGCACGTCCACGACGACGCCTTCGTCACCGATTGGTCGCTCCAGAAGCAGACGTTTCAGGTCAAGTCTCGCCGATACCACCCCAAGGGGGACGAGTATTCCGTCCTGGAATACCTGGTGCGGGTGAAGCGCCGGTCGACGTTCTACGTCTGGCGGGTGCTGCTGCCGTTGACGTTGCTGGCCCTGTTCCCCACGCTCGTCTTCTGGTTCGAGCCGACGAACCTCCAGCCCCAGATCAGCACCTGCATGGCCACCCTGATCGCGATGCTGGCGTTCGGCTACTCGGTCGACTTCGCCGTCCCCAAGGTCGCCTACCTCACGATGATCGACCGGCACGCGATGATCGGCTTCCTGTTCGCCACGGCCGCGACGATCAGTGTGGCCGTGGTCCATCGACACGTCGCGAACGGAGCGGTCCCGACGGCCCTCAAGATCCAGAGGCCGTTGCGGGCGCTCTATCCCATCGCCTACCTCGCCGCCGCCGGCCTGAGCATCGCGGCCGGCCTGGCGTCGTGAAAAGATCCGCGCGTCACCCGGCCTTTACGCCCGTGACGTTCACGCCGCTGCCGATGATCAGGTCGTGCTCATAGGCCCATCGGTACATGCCGCCCGACTTCTCGGGCGCCAGTTCGACGACGTCGTCGAAACCCTCGGCGGCGAACCAGGAGGACAGCTCGGCGACGGTGTGGTGCGACTGGTATTTCGGCGCCCACCAGTCGAAGTTGTCGCAGACGCGCAGGGTCCAGTCGGGATGGGCGGAGAAGTTGACGATCTTGTTCAACGTTCGGTTCAGGACGGGCACGCCGCCGAGCACGCCGAGCGCCGCGCACAACGGTTCCAGGACGCGGGCCGGCGTGCGGGTGGTCACGGCGCGGGCGCCCGAGTTGAGCCACTCTTGCGGCGGCGTGTTCTTGCGGTAGAGCCAGACCGAGAGCCGACCGCCGGGCCTGACTCGCCTGGCGATCTGGGCGAACGCGCGCCGGGGGTCGGGCGTGTGGTGGAGCACGCCGATCGAGAACACCAGGTCGAACGCCGATTCGGCGACCGGTAGGTCGAGCAAGTCCCCCTGGACGATCTGGACGTTCGGAAGCGCCCCGCAGAGCGACGAAGCCTTGTCCACGGCCGTGCTCAAATCGACGCCGAGCACGGTCGCGCCATGACTTCCCACCAGCCGTGAATACCGACCTCCTCCGCAGCCGGCGTCGAGCACCCGCAGGCCGACCAGCTCGCGCGGGCGGACCCCCGTCTTGGCCTCGAAGGTCGCCTCGTCCTCGTCGGCGCGCGCCACGTCGTAGCGGTTCCACTGCCGGCCGAAGCTCTCCGCGTACGCCTCTCCGGCCAGCCGGGGGACGCCCTGGACGATCGGATAGCGGGCGTCGCAGCCCTTGCAGGCGAGATCGGCCGCATCGACGGTCAGCGTCGCGCGGCACCGCGGGCATCGCAGTAGACCGAGCAATTCGAGGTTCAGGGCGGGTTCGGGCATCGCGCTCTCAACGGGTCGTCGACGATTCTGGTATTCTGCGGTGGGGGTGTTCATGCCGGACGATCGAGCGTTTGATGATACCGAGGCGCCCGCATGGCTGGAACCCGTGCGACGGCGGATCGCCGGCTGGCTCGACTCGGCGACGGCCGCGGACTGGGTCGTCGCGGTCTCCGGCGGCGGCGACAGCGTCTGCCTGTTGCGCGTCCTCCATCGGCTCGCGCCCGAGTTCAAGCTTCGGTTCTCGGTCGCCCACCTTGACCATGGAGTCCGTGGCGAGCAGGCGCGCGAGGACGCGCGGTTCGTGCAGGCCATGGCCGAATCGCTGGGATTGGCGTTCGACCTCGGACATTGGCGGCCGGCGCGGTCCGGGCATTTCGAGTCCGACGCCCGGACCGCCCGGTACGCCTGGCTCCGCGAGGTCGCCGAACGCCGGGGTGCTACGGCCGTGGCGGTCGGCCACTCGCGCGACGACCAGGCCGAGACGATCCTTCACCGCATCCTCCGGGGCTCGGGGCCGCGCGGGTTGGCCGGAATCCCCGCCCGACGCGCGCTGGGACCGGGCGTCGCGCTCGTC
>CALCIC010001081.1 GCA_937907405.1 uncultured Isosphaeraceae bacterium
GAGTCGGGCAGGAACGGTCGTTCTACTCGTTCGACCTCGGCGATCATCATTTCGTCGTGCTCGACGCATGCTTTCGGGCCGTCGGCGAGCCCTACGGCCGCAAGAACTCGCAGTGGACCGACGCCAACATCCCGCCCCACGAGGTCGACTGGCTGCGGGCCGACCTGGCGGGCACGTCGAGGCCGACGATCGTCTTCGCGCACCAGCGCCTCGACGTGGGGAGGCCCTACGGCGTCGGCGACGCGCCCGAGATCCGAGGTTTGCTCGAAGGCTCGGGCAAGGTGCGGGCGGTGTTCCAGGGGCACAGCCACAAGAACGACTACCACGAGATCTCCGGAATCCACTACGTCACCCTGGCCGCCATGGTGGAGGGCTCGGGGGCCGAGAACAACGCCTACGCCGCGGTGGATCTCGAGGACGACGGCTCGATCCGGGTCCACGGCTTTCGGAAACAGCGGGCGTACGACTGGGCCCAATCAAATTAAAAAATGACAACAAGAGTATCTGATTTTATTCTCGGATTGAGGGCGATTCAGCGATATCATGCGTCGGGACTCCTACCCCGCGAGTTGCGCGTGGACCTGTCTGCTCCGAGCTGCAACGGAGGGGCGCTGGCGATGTGGGGGAGACGATCCGGGTTCTTCAATCAGGAATCAGAAGGCGCGCTGACGACCCCTTTTGGAAACGTGTCGTTCACTGGAACGCGACCGTTCATGAGCGGCGGCGAGCATGTGTCGCTGGTGTATGGCGATGGACACGCCTCGGCGCGACTCGTGTTTCCAAGAACCTGGGGGATCTTCAGTTGCAGTAACCGAGCGAGGCTATGGACGTCGAGCGACGCCGGCCGGCCGTTCGAGGTCTGGCGACCGTCGATACGATCTCAGGAGACGATCGGCCGTTTCCGGCCGCACGAAGGCAAGGCCGTGGTTTATCGACTGTTTTCGCGAACCGACGGCGACACGATGTTTCAGGACGGCGCGGCGTTCTCTCAAATGCAGGACGGCGACGCATTGGTGATGCTGGCGTCTTTGTTATATATGTGTATTGATCCTGGGTTAATCCTGGATGTGGACTGAACGACTCCGTTGAGGCGGCGTCAGCAATCCAATTTCAACCCCTCGACGTCCGCCCAGCGCGCCAGGACTTCGCGGTCCTTGGGGTTCGGCCGTCGATTACAGCTCCTTCGGGCCTGCACCACGGTTTTTGTGACGGGGTCGACCTCGATGGTCAGGACTCGCCTTCGGCCGTCCTGGTCCTCGACCGTCATCGACCAGATCGTGGACCGCCTTTTCAAGCAGAGGCTCACGTAGCGGGCGGCGCAGTTGTGCATCGCCCCGCCCTCGGCTCGCAATTCCCAGTTGGTGAGCAGTTCCCGGATCGTCCAGACTCGCCCGCCGAATCGCGGTTCGCTCAGCCGGAGCGCCCCGATCCCGCTCGGAGGCCAGCGAAGGACCGGCTTGTCGCCTCGCTCGCCCCGATCGTTCCGGCATGCGACGACCTGGCGCCACAGCGATCCGGCCGTTCTCCCCTTCATCGAGAGATCGGGCTGGGGCGGCCTGGCTTCCCCCTCGGCGCCGGATTCATCGAAGAACGTCCGAGGCGCGATTCGCTGATCGTAAAGGTACTCGATGATCGGATCGACCCGGGCGGTTTCGAGCTCCGGGTGGTTGACGAGGAATCGGACGACCTTTCCCCAGAAATCCTCCGCCTCGAACGACCGCCCCAACCGAGTCGCAACCACGGCCTCCGCGAGCCGCTCGGAGCCGCCGAGTCCGCGGACCTGGCCCCACCGCAGCGCCTGATCGACGGAGAAGTGGTCGGGGGCCTGGAGGAATAGATGAGCCATTCGCTTCGTGTAAGGCAGCGGCAGGTCGGCCTTGCGGACGTTCCCGCCCGATCCGACGTGCATGAACCAGCCTTGCCGACGTCGTGCCTCGACGCTCGAGCCATCGAACCAGACCGTCGTGAGGAACGCGGGGACGGGATAGGCCGCCAGCAGGTGCCGGACCAACGTCCCGAACTGGGGCAGGAGGTCACCTTCCGCGGGCTCCCACGAGTCGACCGCTCGCAGCCAGCGCTGGTGGAACGACGCCAGCGACAGGAGACCCACAAGCACATTGGTGTAGCTCATCGAGTCGTAACGACCGCCGGCTCTCGGAGGACGCAGCAAGCTCGATCGACCACGGGCATGGAGAAGCAGTCGCTCGAAGGCGTCGCGGTCCGAGTCGGCGGCGAGGTCGAGCGCACGGTGGATCATCCCGTCGACGGCGGTTTTCGCCGCTTGACTTCGAGGAAAGGTCGGGCGCATGGGATCGGTTCCCTGGAGTCGTGGAAACGCAACCGAGAAGGGACGACGGCGCGTCCCCTCACGGCGGCGAGAGCCGTTCCAGGGCGATCCGGTCTCTTCAGGTGGCGAAGCCGGCGAGTGAGTCGCGCGGCGTCGAGGTCGATCGAATGCGCATGACCAGTCCTCCAGGGTGAGACGTAACGTCCCCTCTTGCATGGACAGGGTTCGGAACGACGAGGTTCGCTGAATTCGGCGGCTGGGGCGTTCGGCGAAGGATCAACCCTTTGACGCCGTGGGCGTAGGCCGGCAGAATTGGGACGCGATCCGCGTCGCGCCCGGAGAGGGTCTCTTCATCGACGGCCTTTCCGCGAGCGCGGCCACCGAGAGGGATGGCGAAGATGGC
>CALCIC010001082.1 GCA_937907405.1 uncultured Isosphaeraceae bacterium
GATCCAGGCCGAGCGGTTGGCGGCGGTCGGCCAGACGATCGCCACGCTCTCGCACCACATCAAGAACATCCTCCAGGGCGTCCGAGGGGGGAGTTACCTCATCGACCTGGGCCTCAACGAGAAGGACGAGGCCATCGTCCGTCGCGGCTGGACGATCGTCGAGAAGAACCAGAACAAGATCTACAACCTCGTCATGGACATGCTCTCGTTCTCCAAGGACCGCGAGCCCGCGCTCGAGTCGGCCGACCTCAACGAGACCGTGGCCGACGTGGTCGAGCTGATGCAGTCCCGCGCCGGCGAACTGGGCGTCCGACTCGAATGGACCCTTTGCACGACGATCCCGAGGATTCTCATCGACCCCGACGGCGTCCACCGCGCGGTCCTGAACATCGTCACCAACGCGATCGACGCCTCAGAAGGCGCGACGGACGCCTGCGTCAAGGTCTCCACCGAATGGACGGCCGATTCGCCGACCGTCCGGATTCGGGTCAAGGACAACGGCCCCGGCGTCGACGAGGCCGACGTCCCCGGCCTCTTCCAGATCTTCTCCTCCACCAAGGGCTCGCGCGGCACCGGCCTGGGCCTGCCGGTCTCGCAGAAAATCATCCGCGAGCACGGCGGTTCGATCACCGTCACGTCCCAGTTGGGCCAGGGGTGCACGTTCGTCATCGACCTCCCCGCCACCCGCCGCGCCGATCGAAACGAGGCGGACGAGCCGATGGCGCCCAACGAGGACGATTGACCGCGCCGAGAAATCCGCCGGATTTTTCCGCGGCGATGGACCCAAACGGCGGGCGGCGAGCGGTACTCTCGTGGACGCGAACCGTACGACGGGGGCCGGCGATGAGAAAGACCGATCGAGGACTCGTATTTCAGGACCTGGATCGACTCTTTCGACGAGGGACCGTCTCCGCCGGCGACGGCGCGCTGCTGGAGAGCTTCCTGACGGAAGGGAACGAGGCGGCCTTCGAGGCGCTTGTGAAACGTCACGGGCCGATGGTCCGGGGCGTCTGCCGGCGGCTGCTTTCCAATCCGCACGACGCGGACGACGCGTTTCAGGCGACGTTCCTCGTCCTGGTGCGGAAGGGGGGACGGCTCCGCGATCCCGACCGCCTGGGGCCCTGGCTGCACGGCGTGGCGACGCGCGAGGCCCTCAAGGCCCGCGCGGGGCGTCGACGGGGAGAGGCGATCGGCGACGTTCCCAGCCACCAGGGGACGAACCGTGGGACAGCCCGCACAACAAGACCCTCATCGACGACATGCCCGCCGTGTTCGAGGCTCCAGGCGAAACGGATCCCCAGGGGCGCACGCAGATCCGCGGCCTCGCCGGCAGCGGGACCGTCTTCGACCCGGCCCTGACGACGGCCGTCGACCAGTTCGGGCGCGACCTGCCGGACGGAACGCCGTCGCCGGCGATTCAAACCGGTGGGATGGCGGCCGGCACTCGGGTCACGCCGTCGCCGCGCGGCGTCGGGCTTTCGGAGATCACCGACGGCACGTCGAACACGGTGTTTGTTGCGATCGCTCGCGACGCGACCGTCTGGACCAGGCCGGGCGAGCTTCCTTTCGTCCCCGGGCAGGATCTTCCGGCGCTGGACGAGAGCGCGAAAGACTACATCCTGGGCATGTGCGACGGCTCGGTTCGTCTGCTCAAAAAAGGCGGCAGTCCGGCGTCCTTCACCGCCTTGCTCACCCGAGCCGGCGGCGAGGTCGTTTCCACCGACGTCTTCGCCGACGCGGCCGTTCGGCCGGCGGCACGGGCCGACGGCTCGACCTCCCCGCCCACCAACGAGGCGCCCGGCTCGTCGTCGGTCGAACACCGCCTCCAGAAGCTTGAGGAGAAGGTCGACCGCATCCTCGAGAAGCTCGACGCCCTGTAGCGGTTCGCGCGGTGAAAGGGGCCGTCGTCGCGGAAACCTCGGCGGGCTGGCGAAACTTTGGCGATTTTCTCCAGATTCGTGAAAAAACGAAGCTGCTCGTGCGGATGATTCTCATGAGGGGGCGTGGCGTTGCGTCACCCGACTTGGGAACGGCACCGGGAGCTTGTAACGATGAATCCGAATGCAATGGTTCAGGCGCGTTGGGATCGTCTCCGGGCGGCTTACAAGGCGGACTTGCCGGCCTTGACGGTCGCTCGGGCGCGTGAGTTCGTGGCCGAGCAGCCCGACTGCGGGCCCGCCTGGAAGATGCTCGGCACGGCTCTCGTCGAGTTGTCCCGGCACCACGAAGGGGAAGAGGCGCTGCGGCGGGCGATCACGCTTTGCCCCCCCGACAGGCTCTGGATTCCGCTCGCCGAGATGGGGCGTATGTACAAGTCGAGAGGCGACTTTCGGGCCGCCGCCGCCTGGTACCGCAAGGCGATCGACGCCAATCCCGACGAGGCGAGCGGCCACGTCCACCTCGGCGTCGTGCTCGCCCAGGCGGGCCGGCTGCACGAGGCCGAGGCCGCCCTTCGACCGGCGACCGAGTGCAAGCAAGGCTGCCGCGACGAGGCGTACCTCAACCTCGGCCTGGTCCTTCGCGCCCTCGACCGTCCCGAGGAGGCGGCCCATTGCTTCGAGGAGGCTCTCCGAATCGACCCGCGATACAGGCCCGCCAAGCAGGCCCTCCGCGATGTTCTCCAGGCGATGCGACGGCGAGGCTCTCCCCGCTGCAAGCCGACGACCGCGGCGG
>CALCIC010001083.1 GCA_937907405.1 uncultured Isosphaeraceae bacterium
TCGAACATGGACGGGAGCGTCGCCGAGAGCCGCGACCAGCCGGCGTACACGTCGTTCTCTTCCTTGCTCAAAACCATTACCAACATTTGATGCGGCGGCAAGGGATTGAGCGGGACCGAATAAAGCTGGTCGGCCCTGATCGCGTCCGGCCTCCTCAATTCGACCAGCAGCTCCTTGTCCTTGGAGATCCTGGGCATCAAGATCGGCATCCCCAGCCGGCTCCGCTGCTCTTTCACCAGCCGGGCCTCGCGCTCGAAGACCATCTCGTAGGGAGGGCCGACCAGGGGGACCGGCAGCGACTGGAGCGTCCCATCGTAATTCCCCTCGTTGGCCTGAAGGTCCAGCGACAGCCCGCTCCAGTGGTTGGTCTTGATCCAGGGGATGACGTCGTTGGGGGCGATCCGCGACAGATAAATCTCCAACGGCGGACGCGCCCGGTCCTTGCCGTCGGCCTTCTTCTTCAACGCCTCGGGATCGCTCAGAAGCTGAAGCCGGGCCTCGTCGGCCGCCGACAGCCCCCCGGCGCCCTCCCCTTCGCCGACCTCCCTCGGCCCAATCTCGACCCCCTGCCCCCGCGCGGACGCGCCTCCCCACGCGACGAGCCCGGCCAGGATCGCGACCACCCCCCCAAGACGTCGAACCATCCGCAACGGCCGCCTCGCCATCGACACGCGCCTTCCCGAGACCAGAGTGGAACTGATCCCCAGAGTCTATCAGCCCCCGCCACAACCCGAAAGCGCCCCCACGACGGGTTTCCGACGACAACTGTAATGGAACGAGCCCGCCGGGAACAAGTCCGAACCTCAAAGGCGGACCGAGGGATGCGGCCGAGGAGCGAAACGAAGTCCGACCGCCCCCGATTTCATTACGTTTAAGACGTGGGGTACTTACCCCGCTAGCAAACCCGCCTTACCCGAAACGAGGCGATCGGGGACAATGGCGCGGGTGTTCCGGGTCGTCCTGAAGGTGCGGGGAATCACGTCGTCATGCCGGTCGGATCTCAAGCGGCGATCGCGGTTCGAGGGGCGCGGGCGCACAATCTGCGCGGCGTCGATCTGGACGTCCCGCGCGATCGGCTGGTCGTGCTGACGGGGGTGAGCGGGTCGGGAAAGAGTTCGCTGGCCTTCGACACGATCTTCGCCGAGGGGCAGAGGCGGTACATCGAGTGCCTCTCCAGCTACGCCCGGCAGTTCCTCGATCAACTGGAGCGTCCCGACGTCGACCGGATCGACGGCCTGCCGCCGACGGTCGCGATCGACCAGCGGGCGGGCTGGTCCAGCCCCCGAAGCACGGTCGGGACCCTGACCGAGGTCAACGACTACCTCCGTCTGCTGTACTCCCGGCTCGGCGCGCCGCACTGCCCCGACTGCGGCCTGCCGATCCACAGTCAGACCCCGGAGCAGATGGCCGCGACCGTGACGGCCTTCCCCCCCGGCCGCCGGTTGATGATCCTGGCCCCCCTGGTCAAGGGGGAGAAGGGGTCTCACGCCGAGGTCTTCCAGGCCGTCCGCCGGGCGGGCCTGATCCGGGCCCGGGTGAACGGCGAGGTCGTGGAGGTCGCCGACGAGCCTCCCAAACTCGCCAGGACCAAGAGCCACTCCGTAGAGGCCGTAGTCGACCGCCTGGTCGTCCGCGACGGCATCGGCCCCCGGCTTGCCGAGAGCCTGGGCATGGCCCTCAAGCTGTCCGACGGCCTGGCGACGATCACCACCGAGGTCGACGGCCGCTGGATCGACCACATGATGAGCGTCCACCTGGCCTGCCCCGGCTGTGGGTTCGGCCTGCCCGCGCTCGACCCTCGCGCGTTCAGCTTCAACAACCCCCGGGGCGCCTGCCCCGCCTGCGAGGGCCTGGGCGTCGTTCCGGATGCGTCGGAAGAGGGCGAGCAGGTCCCCTGCCCCGACTGCCGAGGCTCGCGGTTGAGGCCCGAGACGCGACTCGTGCGGATCGACGGCCGGTCGATCGACCAGGTCTTCGACATGGCGGTCGACGACGCGAGCGGCTTCTTCGAGGCCCTCCGGTTCACCGACGCCGACCAGGCCGTGGCGCTGCCGATCTTGCGGGAGATCCGGGGGCGGCTGCGGTTCCTGTCGGACGTCGGCCTCGGCTACCTGACGCTGGGGAGGGGCTCGCGGACGCTCGCCGGGGGGGAGCTTCAGCGGGTCCGGCTGGCGACGCAGCTCGGCTCGGGTCTGATCGGCGTCTGCTACGTGCTCGACGAGCCGACCGCCGGCCTCCACCCCCGCGACACCGACCGCCTGATCCTCGGCCTCCGCGACCTGCAAGCCAGGGGGAACAGCGTCCTGGTCGTCGAGCACGACGAGGCCGTGATCAGGGCCGCCGACAGATCGGAAGAGCACACGTCTGAACTCCAGTCACCTTGTAATCTCGTA
>CALCIC010001084.1 GCA_937907405.1 uncultured Isosphaeraceae bacterium
CTGAACTGATGCTCGAGCTCTGATCCGGAGCCTGAGAGGGAGCCCTCGAATGTCGACTCTGGTACGCATGATCGGCGACAAGATCACGCTGCGGCGCGCCGAGAGCCTCGCCGACTACCGCGCGTGCCAGGACGCCCAGCGACTGGCATGGGGGATCACCGAGGACGGCTACGTGGTGCCGATCGCCACGATGGTCGGCGCGAACCTGCACGGCGGATTGGTGCTCGGCGCGTTCCTGGCGGACGGTCGCGCCGTCGCCATGTCGTTCGCCTTCCTGGGACGGATCGCGAATCGGATCGGCCTCTATTCGCAACTCACCGGCGTGGTCCCCGGTCAGCAGTCGCTCGGGCTGGGATACGAGATGAAGCAGCTTCAGCGCGACTACGCGATCGCCGAAGGGCTGCCGACCATCGCCTGGGCCTTCGACCCGCTCCAGGCGCGCAACGCCCACTTCAATCTCGTCAAGCTCGGCGCTCGGTCCCGCCGGTACGAGGTCGATATGTACGGCGCGCGATCCGACGAGGTCAACATGACCTCCTCCAGCGACCGGCTGATCGTCGAATGGGACGTGAACCCGCCCCCCCGGACGGAGCCTGACCGCGCGCGGGCCGAACGATTCCTCTCGATTCCGGCGCTGATCGAGACCCACGTCGGCCATCCAGGCCTGATCGAGCCCCTGGGCGTGAAGCCTCCGACCGGCGAGGATTTCGTCCTGCTGGAGGTCCCGGCCGACGTGTCGATCCTCCGCCGCGAGAACCCCGACCTGGCGGCGCGGTGGGAGAAAGCGGCCCGCGAAGCGTTCGTCGCCTCGTTCGCGCTCGGCTACGAGGCCGTCGACTTCGTCCGGGACGACGGCTCCGACGCCGTCCGCTGGGGCTACGTGCTCGAACGCCCGCCTGAGCATCGGGCCGGTGTGGGAAGGCTGTCATGAGCCGGGCGCGGCGATCTCACCGCCTCCGCGCGTCCCCATTGCTCGCCAGACGGGAGCGTCGATCGTGCTGGCCGTGAAGCGGAGACTTCCATCCATGTAAAGCGTGTTCACGCCTCCCTTGTGATGGCTGGAAGCACCGAAAATCCCGAACTTGAGCAGCCGGGCGTTCCAGGTCGAGGTGTACCCGTCGAAGCCGCAATCAATTTCGTTATGGTTCGGGGCGGTGCAATGGTTGTAAAGCGTCGTGTGGAACCCGGACAGGAACCAGGTCTCGCCGCCGCGTGACTCGTGAGGCGACGACGGTCCATCCCCGGACGCCACGCTTGCGCAATACGCCAAGCTCGCCTGCAACGGAAGCTCGACGTCGTAAAGAGAACGGCGGCCGAGATGGTAGTCTCCGCCACGCTTGAACGTCGACTTGACCCAGTCGCCCTGCAACCGCTCCGAGGCCCCCACCGTTTGCGACAGGCCGTCGAGGAAATGGGCGGCCGAATAGCACTGAACGGAGGTGAACGCCCCGCCCGCCGACGATTCGCCCTGTGGAAAGCACGCGGACGTGGGTCCCACGCTGAACCGATAGTTGTTTCTGCCGTATCCATCAACGGGCGGTCTCGCGTCCGACGGACAGAGGAAGGTCGAGACCCCGGCCGACATCGCCGTGAAGTTGACGGCGAGCCCGGCAAGGAAGTGAGGCGAAAGCTCAAAGTTGATGCTGTTGAAGAGAGGAGTCTCTCCCAATTGCGGCAGCATGCGAGCCAGCGGACTGAACATCTCGTTGGCGATCCAGCCGCCGTCCGGGAAGACGGTCGAGGATTTCAGGTTGTACGGGGGAAAGCAGTTTTGCGAGGCGTGATAGCTCGCCAATGCGAGACCGATCTGCTTGAGGTGATTGCCGCACTCGATGCGACGAGCCGATTCGCGCGCGCTCTGAACCGCGGGGAGCAGCAGCGCGGTAAGGATCCCGATAATGAAAATGACGACGAGGATTTCAATGAGCGTGAAACCACCACGCTCCAGGGAAACCGCACATCCGTGCCGACGTGACATTCGCATGAGATGCTCACCTTCCTTCCGGCGAACCCCGGATCCAGTCCGACGCGACCGACCCGAGTTGGTCCAAATTCCAGGTTAGCAGACCGACGGCATCTCAGGGCGATCGCTCAGCCGATCGCTTCCGGACGACCCGCCTTGCCGCCAGCAGGACCACGGCGGCGAGGGCCAGACAGGCGAACACGACGCTCAAGTTCCCAGGGGGGCTCTCAAGCTCTCCGGGGAGTTGGGGCACCCCACGGGTCAGGATCGAAGGGTTCGCCGCGGAGGAGTACGACGCGAGCCGGGTCAAATCCCAGGTCTTTCGGGGCGCGTAACCGCGGCCGTCCGCCAAATTGGAGACGGAGACGGGCCGCGGGAACTCAAGACGAAACACATTCGGCTGCGGCTCGGTCATGAAGTCCACGGTTTCAAGCATGATCTTGTGAACCTGCTTGCCGTCGTGGACGACGGTCTGTGAAAAAGGCAACCAACCGAGTCCCGAGAGCTGGCGCAAATCGTCGAAGTAGGTCACGATGGACCGACCGTCGTCGAGGTCGTCCCGGATTCTCAGCGGCAGTCCCCCCCTTTCGAGGTCCACCCAGAATATCCGACTGCCGTTGGGGAACTTGAGCGACGCTTCGACGGCCCTGGATCCGTCGATGAGGACGTCCTCCTTGATGGATTCAACACGCGCGCCCGAGGTCCCGGCGATGGCCATGGCGGCGTTTCGGTTGAAGTCGTCGCGGGCAGTCTCAGGATAGCCGATGCCAAGTGGAAAGTTGAAGTTAAAGAATCTATCGAAGCCAGGATAAATCGCGTTGCCACTCAGAATGTCGTCGGATTCGGCGTTGTACTGCATCACATTGACAAAAGTCAGTTTTCCGTTCGTCAGCTTGCGATGCGACGA
>CALCIC010001085.1 GCA_937907405.1 uncultured Isosphaeraceae bacterium
TTTCACCAGCTCCCGCAGCACGTCCAACCCTCTCTTCAGAACGTCGTCGCTGACCGCGTAGGAGATGCGGAAGTGGGTGTCGCGGCGGGAGAAGACGTTGCCGGGGATGATGAGGAGTTCGCGGCGGATGGCCTCGGCGACGAATTCGGAGGCGGTCCCCCAGGGGGCGCGGGGGAAGGCGTAGAAGGCGCCTTCGGGGCGGGGGAGGTCGTAGTCGTCCTTCAAGGCGGCGACGACCAGGTCGCGCTTGCGGCGGTAGGCTTCGACGTGCGGGGTCAGGTCCTGGTCGAGGGCCACGATCCCGGCGTACTGGAGCGGGGTGGGGGCGCAGATGAAGGTGAACTGCTGGAGCTTGGCCATCTCCTGGATCAGCCGGCTCGGCCCGTGGGCGAAGCCCAGCCGCCAGCCGGTCATGCCGTACGACTTGCTGAAGGCGTCGACCACCAAGACGTCCTCGTTCCACTCGGCGGGGGTCGCGAACGGGCGGTCGAAGCAGAACGTCCGGTAGACCTCGTCGCTGATCAAAAGGACGTTCTTCCGCTTGCAGAGCAGGGCGAGCTTTTGCAGCTCGCCGGCCGTGGCGACGACCCCCGTGGGGTTGCTCGGGCTGTTGACGATCACCGCCTTGGTCCGGGGGGTGATCGCCGCTTCGACGTCCTCGACCTTGATCCGGAAGTCGGGATAGGCGTCGATCACGACCGACTTGCCGCCGGCCAGCGTGATCTGGTGGTTGTACATCACGAAATAGGGGTCGAAGACGATCACCTCGTCGCCGGGGTCGACCACGGCGCAGATCGCCAGCATCAGGCCGCCGGCGGTGCCGGAGGCGACGAGGACCTCGCGGTCGGCGTGGCCGAGCGCCGCGTCGACCCCCGCCTGAAGCTTCGCCCGCAGGTCGGGGACCCCCTGCGTGACCGAGTACTGGTTGCGGCCGCCGCGGATGGCCTCGCAGGCGGCGTCCTTGACCGGGTCGGCGACGTCGAAGTCGGGGAGGCCGATCGACAGGTTGATCGGGTCCTTCATCGCCTTGGCCAGCTCGAAGGCCTTGCGAATGCCCGAGGCGTCGATCCGCGACGTCCGTTCGGCGATCCAGCGGTCGTCCACGATCCGACCCCCTCGCGTTGTTGCTTTGCTAGCTTAAGCGTGATCTGAAATTAGTAGGTGACGAGGCTGAAGACGTCCATCGGTTCGAGCTTGGCGCGGCCGCCCAGGAACGAGAGTTCGAGGACGAAGGCGCAGCCGACCAACTCGGCGCCCGTCGACTGGACGAGGTCGCAGCAGGCGCGCATGGTGCCGCCGGTGGCCAGCACGTCGTCGAGCAAGAGGACCCGGTGGCCGGCGGCGAGGGCGTCGGAGTGGATCTCCAGCTTGTCGGCGCCGTATTCGAGCAGGTATT
The DNA here is from genome assembly GCA_937907405.1 of uncultured Isosphaeraceae bacterium. Classification (GTDB taxonomy): domain Bacteria; phylum Planctomycetota; class Planctomycetia; order Isosphaerales; family Isosphaeraceae; genus Paludisphaera. Next base: position 1,397 of record CALCIC010001085.1, read on the forward strand.
CCTGGGCGATCGTCGCGTAGGGGAGCTTTCCCGGCTTGCGGATCGGCACGAACCCGGCGTTCATCCGAAGGGCCAGAGGCGCGCCGAAGATGAACCCGCGCGCCTCGGCCGCGGCGATCACGTCGATCCCACGATCGCGGAACTGCTCCTCAAGCAGGTCGATCGCCCTGCGGAAGGCGTGGGGATTGCTCAACAGCGGCGTGATGTCTTTGAACAGGACCCCCGGCTTGGGAAAATCGGGGATGTCGCGAATCCAGTCGCGGACTTCGACGGGTGCGGTCGACGCCATGTGCGGGCGGCTCCAAGAGGACGATCGGCGATCGAGCCACCCTGGCGGGCCCGATGCATCCACTATGAAGCATGTTCCGCCCCCTGTCCAGTCGACCGCGAAGTCGCGGCTCGGCGCGGCCCCCCGCCGCGCGCGGCGGCGATGGAATCCACCGACGAGACGCCCCCTCGACGTCGTCGACGGCCCGGCTCGAAGCACTTCGACCCCCTCGCCGCCGGCCACCCCTGGCCACCGCGCGGCCATGGCTCGAAGGGGCAGTGGTGGACAGTACAAGTTGTTTCACAGCAATGAGTTAACCGTGTTTTCCTGGTTTTGTCCACGGTGGACGTCAACAATTACTATTTCAGATTAGAGGGTGAAAAGAACGTCAAAACGGCAAAAACTGCAATCTCCAGGGGAAAATATTGTTGCCGCGTCCGGTGGACACGGTGGACGCCGTGGCTGATCGCCGGCTTGATGTTTTGGGACGATCGCTTCAGGCGAGAGGGGGCTTCGCGGTCAGGGAGCGAACGAGTCGGCGTCGCTTTGGGCGGCCGAGGGGTCGAGGGGGGAGGCGGCGACGTCGGCGGCGGTCCGGGGTTTTTCGTTCTCGGTGGTCGTCGAGCCGGCGAGGGGGAGTTTCATGCCGATGAACTCGGGGTTGTCGTAGATCGAGCCGCTCTGGATCGGCCCGACGCCGCCGAGGTAGACGTCCTTGGCGTTGGACTTCGCCTGCGACGTGCCGGAGGACCAGACGAGCTGGCCGGAGGTCCGGTCGTAGGCGAACAGGGCCATCTTGGCGACGGCCTTCTGGTCGCTCTTCTTGGCCAGGGCGATCTCGGGGATGGTGCCGGTCGGGACGCCGGTGATCGTCGCCGGGACCGTGGTTTGCGGGATGCCGAACATCCAGTTGTAGGCGTCGGTCCCGTACGCGCCCACGCGGGCCTCGACGATCCACTGGGCCTGCTCGGGCTTGGCCCGAAGCAATACGCCCTGCTTGAGCATCGCCTCCTTGAGGCTGGAGACGACCCACCCCTGGTCGACGGCCGTGGCGTTGGCGGTGTCGAGATACACCGGCACGCCGGTCAGGGGGCGGAAGTCGATCTTCGCCAGCGCCGCGTCCCAGGCGTTGGTGAGCAAGAGCTGCTCGGTCGCGGTCCGCGCGGTGCCCGACTGCTTGGTCGTGCCGCAGCCGGCGGGCGCCGAGGCGGCCGCGGCCGCGACCGCGAGGCAAAGGCCCACGAGGGACGTCGAACGGGGGCGAGGGGGGGACGTGTTCTTGAGCATCGATCACCGACTTGACTTGAGGGAACACGGACCACCACCGCAACGGCGGCCGTCGCTTGGGCCGACTCGTCGCCGACGCCTCCCCTGGAGCGCGGCGCGGATGTTCGTCCGCGCCGCGGGGGGGGAGGCGATGGGTCGTCGGCGTTCGGCGACGGCTCGGGCCGATCCGTCTACTTGCCCGGCTGCGGCGAGCCCGGCGACGGGGTCACGGCGGCCGGCGCGGCGGCGGCCGGGTTGTTGACGGCCGGGACGGCCGGGGCCTTGCTCGGCTTCAGGTGGCCCTTGTCGAACTCGGCGGCGGCCTCGGCCGAGACGGCGACCGGCCGGGGGCCGGCCGTCTTGGTCGGCGAGGCGCCGGCGGCGGCGGCCTTCGCCTTGCCGGCGGCTTCCGGAACGCCGTCGCCGGCGTTGCTCATCAGCTTCACTTCGTCGTCGACCCGGAAGTCGGGGTCGTTCTCCTCGTCGGCCAGCTTGATCGTGCCGACGAGCTTGTTCTCGATCGCGGCCTTCTTGATCAGCTCCTCGAAGACCTTGCCCATCTCCTCGCGGAGCTTCACCTCGTAGACGATCTCATACGTCTTCTTGCGGACGTTCTCATCCTTCAGAGAGACGTTGGCGACGGCCGGGATGAGGTCCTCGCGGCGGAGCAGGATCCAGGTCGACTCGGCGCCCTGGATCGGCCCGGTGACGTCGCCGTTCTTGGGCTTGTGCGACTTGTCGGTGTCGTTGGGGTCGCCGTCGACGAGCTGCGCGAACGCGGCGTCGGCGACGTTCTCCGGGGGGGCGTGGCGGGTGATCGGCTCGGCCAGCAGCCCCCCCAGCGACCGGGTCCCCACGTCCATCGACTGCGACTCCGCCATCTTCTCGAAGCCGGCGGGGTTCTTCCGCAGCGCCTCCCAGATGTCCTGGGCCTTGGAGAGCTTGTCGACCATGATGATCCGGCACCGCAGCTTGTCGCCGTACTGCGCGTCGAACGCCTTCTGGAGGTCGACGTCGGTCACCTCGACCCGGCCGCTGGACAGCTTGCGCAGGGCCAGCGCCGGGTAGATGATGTCGCGGGCGTACTGCAACGGGCTGATCCCCCGCTCCTTGTCGAGGGTCCGCAGCCAGGCCTCGCGGCCGATGCCGAACCGGCCGGCGACGGTGTCGATCTCGGCGTCGATCTCGGCGGCGCTGATGTCGAGCTTCCGCGCCCGCAGCGCCTGATCGACGAGCTGGCGGTTGATCAGGGTTTCAAGGACCTCTTTCCCCTTGCGGGCGACGCACTCGTCGGCGAGCTGCTGCCGCGAGATGTTCTGGCCGTTCACGATCGCGATCGCGTCGGTGGGATTGACCGGGACCGCGGTCTCCTTGAGACCGGGGACGTCGATTTGGTCGAGCCGGACCTTCGGCTCGGGCTTCGAGCCGGTTCCGACCCGCGCCTTGCCCGTCGCTTGTTGAGCCTGGGCCGTCATAACCAGCCCGGCCGCCGCGCCTCCCAGAAGCGTCAGCCCCACCACGCAGGCCCTGGCCCTCCGACCGCGATCCTTTGCGATCATCGTGTTGCGTCTCCCAATCCGTGGTTCGTGTCGAGTCGTTTCGAGATCGTCTCAAGTTTCTGGACGAAACGGCCGAGACTCTAGGATTTGTCAATCCATCGGTCAACCTCAACATCACGCGTTTTCCGATCGCGCGGCGGGGGCGAGTATAATGAGTCAGGATGGAACGACCCACGAGGAGCCTGACGATGCCATCACCCTTTCCCGGCATGAACCCGTATTTCGAGCAGGCGGACTTCTGGCAGGATTTCCACCAGGAATTCCTCACGACCCTGCGCCGGCAATTGACCCCGCAGCTCGGCGCCGCGTTCTTCGTCAAGATTGAAGAGCATATCTACATC
>CALCIC010001086.1 GCA_937907405.1 uncultured Isosphaeraceae bacterium
ATACGAGATTACAAGGTGACTGGAGTTCAGACGTGTGCTCTTCCGATCTGGGGGCCGCCCCGAGCGGCCTCTCCCCGGCCTACGGGTTGCCGGCGAGAGGCCGCTCGGGGCGGCCCCCTGAAACCGCGGCGTCGCGTTGGAGTTCGGCCCAGGCCGCGACCCGGCGCCCTTCGTCGTCGACGCCGATCAGTTTGACGACCATCGGTCCCGCATGGGCTTCGACTCCCGACAGCCGGATCGGCCGAGAGCGTCGCAACCGGCCCCCGTCGAGCACCCCGTCGTCGAAGGCTTCCGCCATCCCCGTGGAATCGAGTCGTCCAGGCGGAGCGCCCGAGCGGCGCGCGTCGGGCGCCGGCGTCAGGGGTTCCCACGCGAGCGTCGACAGGCGGATCGGCCGTTTTCCTTGACCGGCGCGCGCGGTCGCTCGCAAGAAGACGTCGCCGTCGCGGCCGAGATAGCTCTGGGCGGTGACCGAGAGCCTCGGCGTCTCGCGGGGCAGAAGCACGGCCGTTACTTGCAACTGGGCGTCGGGCGGGGCGTCGACGCGGATCTCGACGGCCCTGGAGCGGCCCCCTTGCACCACCGTGTAGTGGCTGCTGGTGCCGACGGATTCCCAGACGTCCGGCGCCCCCCCTGGGACGGCCCGCGAGTACCTCGGGCCGGCGAGCGTCCACTCGTCGAGCGGCGCGCGGAGGTTGATCGAGGAATAGTCCGCGAAGTCGCCGCCGGCCGCGGCCCCGGCCGGGGCGATCCCGCTCAGGTACAGGGCCACCGACCACCGCCGGTAGAGCTCGGCGAAGCGACGCCCGGTCGCCGCCTCCAGGTTCGCCGTTCCTCGCAGCTTGGAGCCGATCAGGGTCGGCAGCAGGTCCGGGCCGTACTGGTCGGCGCACCATCGCAGGAACAGATACGTGCCGCCTCGATTGCCGTGGCTGCGGAACAGGTCGGCGGCATAGTAGTCGTCGACGACCAGTTGATAGCGTTCGGGCCGAGACAGGAAGGCGCTGACCCGATAATCGACGTTCGCCCGTCCGAACCCGTGCAGGTCCTCGGATAAATGGGCCAGCGCCTCGTCGAGCCATCCTTCCTCCTCAACTGGAGCGAGGCCCGTCGCCGTTCGGTGAAGCGACTTCCGCGTGAATACGACCGCATGAGTGTACTCGTGGGCCATCACCGTCCGCAGATAGGGGCCGGGTCGAAGCGCCGTGCTGAGGTACATCATGTCGCAGTGGTTGCTGAAGGGAGCCGAATAGGACCGGATCAGATCGGTCACCCGGACGTAGCCGTCGACGGCGTTGCGACCGCCGCCGAGCCGCGTCAGCCAGCTTGAAAGAAAGATGGTGAATCGACCGTCGCCGTCGACGTCCTCGGCCAGGCCGATCGATCGCGCGGCCGTCGGGAGGATGTGGTCGTCGAAGGTCGACACCAGGTCGCGGAGCAACGCGACGTCGACGCCGGCCGAGTCCTCGGCCGCGACGTACACCTGGACGCGACGGCCGACCGCCCGGAGCACTCCCTTCACCGCCAGGTAGTTGCTCGCGCTGGCGACGTCGCCGTCGCGCACCAGCATGTGGAACGATCGCTCGGCGGGAGGAGCCTTTGGCGCCTCGGCGGCCGTCCGCGACTCTGGAACGCCGCCGAACGGCGCGAGCGCCGGGGCTCGGATCGGGCCGTCGTCGACGCGATCGGGGGGCGCCGCGGAGTCGACGGTCCGCGCCTCCAGCCGCATCGAGAACGAAGCCGGCGATCGCGCCAGAGAGGACGCGACGACCAGGATCTCGGCCGAGGGATCGTCGAGCGGCGGTCGGATCGTCGCCGAGCCGTTTCGAACCGTCACCGCCACGGGGTCACCGATCTTCCAGCCGGGCCAGCCTTCGACCGCCGGTCTCGCGGCCGTCTCGCCGCCGGACGAAGGGGCGGGAAACGAGGCGAGGAGCGTCCCGGCGATCATCAGCGTGGTTCCAATTCGGGACCGAACCGTCATCCGAAACCCTTCCGCGCCAAGACTCTACAGTCGGCCCCGTGAGCCTCGGACGACTTGCCCGTCCAAGCCTCGCCAGGCTCTTCGATCGGTCGTGCTCGTTGCTCGGCTTGAATCGATTGCGAAGGGAATGCCGGATCGACGACGGCCCTCGAAACTTGAGGTTTTTTCCAGTCGAGGCAAGGACTCCGTCGGCGCCGCGGGACGAAAAGCGGGCCCCGTTCCAGATTCGACCTCAGATCAAGGAGAAGGGAAGGAATCGCGGTTCGGCGGCCGATAATTGAAGCAAGAGGGGGGATGGTCGGGCATCCTGCTCGCCGATCCCCGAGTCGCTCCGCCGGCCGTAACAGGAGAAGTCCTCTCATGAGTCGTTTTACGGGTCGGCCCGTTCGTCGGACGATCGCCGTCGGCGCCCTCGCCCTCGTGCTTGGAGCCGCCGCGTCGGGCTGCGCCGGCAGGGATCGATATTACACGTCGACGCCTGAGTCGGGGGTTTCACGGGTCGTTCGGCGGCCGGCGCTTGACGAGCGCGGAGCGAAGCAGATGTTCGTCGGCGGCTACGCCGGGGCCGACTACAGTCGGGCCGGCCGGGGCCGGTGATTCGGTCGACCGGGGGGGCGCGTTTCGGCGATCGCGGGTCGGCAATCGCTTGGCTCGGCCTCGACCTGGTCGTAAAATTCGATAGACGTCCCCGTCGACCGCGCGACGATCGATCGCGAGCCGAGGGAGCTCGCACTACGGAGTGAATCACCACGGAGAGAGTTCGATCATGTCGCGCGACGGGTTGCGGATTGGGATCGTGGGCGCGGGGGAAGTGACGCGGAAGCGACATATCCCCGGGTTCCGGGCGATTCCGGGAGTCGAACTCGTCGGCGTTTGCAACAGTCGACGCGAATCGACGGTCCGCGTCGCGCGCGAGTTCGAGATCCCCAGGACGTACGGCAATTGGGAAGAGCTGGTTTACGACCCCGAGATTGACGCCGTCGTCATCGGCGCCTGGCCGTTCCTCCACTGTCCCGTGACCCTCGCCGCGCTGGGCGCCGGGAAGCACGTTCTCACCCAGGCGCGGATGGCGATGAACGCCCGAGAGGCGCAGCGCATGCTCGATCGGGCCCGCGAGGCGCCCGACCTGGTCTCCATGGTCGTCCCCAGCCCTTACGGACTGATCGGCGAGACGTTCATGCGGTCGTTGATCGACGACGGATTCGTCGGTCCGCTCCGCGAGCTGCACGTCGACAGCCTCAACGGTGATCTCGCTGATCCTGAAACGCCGATGAGCTGGCGGCAGAAGACGAAATACTCGGGCTTCAACATGCTTACCGTCGGGATCGTCTACGAGGCGGTCCTGCGCTGGGTCGCCCCGGCGAGTCGGGTGCTGGCCTATGCGGCGAAGATGGTCGAGACGCGATTCGATCCCGAGAGCGGCAAGATCGGCCGCGTGGGGACGCCCGACAGCGTTCAAGTCCTCACGACTCAACACGACGGCTCGCAAGGCGTCTATCGGTTCAGCGGCGTCCTCTCGCACGGGCGTTCCATGTCCATCGCGATGTACGGGGCCGACGGGACCTTGATCTACGACCTACTCCGCGACGAGATCAAAGGCGCCAAGCGCGGCGCGGCGCTGCGACGGATTCCGATTCCCGAGGAAACCCAACGCGGCTGGAACGTCGAAGCCGATTTCGTGGCGGCCGTCCGGGGCGAGCGTCCAGTCACCCACACCGACTTTACGACGGGCGTCCGATACATGCAGTTCACCGAAGCCGTCGCCCGCAGCTCGCGCCATCAGACGCCGGTCTCGCTGCCGCTTCAGGAATTCTCCAACCCGAGCCTCTGATCGGTCGCCTGCACCCCCCCTCTTTCCCCCACTTAACTTTTCGCCTCCACGCGCGAGCCGATCTTGCAAGCCTCGCTCGAAGTCTTTACGATGCCTTGTGTCCGACGCACCTCGACGCGTCGAATCATTGGGGATTGGTGTAACGGTAGCACGGCTGACTCTGGATCAGTTAGTCTAGGTTCGAATCCTAGATCCCCAGCTTAATCATACGGCTCCATTCTCGACGCAAGCCTCTTTTAGAAAGAGGCTTGCGTTTTTTTAATGGGACCGGCTTGCAGCGGCTGGCCCGAGCCAGAAGATCCAACCTCGACCGCTCCGCCGAGATAAGTTGAAAATATGCGTGTAAAGACCATTGAACTCCAGAGGCATTGGTTTTATCATGCGATTATTGCTCACGAGATTCGGTCCATCTCAAAAAAGTCAAGTTTGAACAAAACCATCGTGATGTGGAAGGCGCCGCATGGCGTGTTGCACGCAACTTGATGTTGATTCCGATGGCGTGATGGATTAAGCCATACCGCCTGTTCAGCGATTCGCCACGTCTTTCGAGTTCCGGCATCGGGGGAAGCCATGGTTGACCCGGTTGCGCAGACTACGGAGATGGTTGGATGGGTTGACCGCATGCGGGCCGGCGACGCCTCGGCGCGCGACGAGCTGATCCGCGGCTTCCAGGACCGTCTGGAGGCGCTGGCCCGCAAGATCGTCGCCCGCGATCGGAGGGTCGGCCGTTGGGTCGACGCCGAGGACGTCCTCCAGAACGCCCTGCTCCGTCTGCTCCGCGCTCTGGAGAC
>CALCIC010001087.1 GCA_937907405.1 uncultured Isosphaeraceae bacterium
ACGGCATACGAGATACAAGGTGACTGGAGTTCAGACGTGTGCTCTTCCGATCTGTCAGGTCGGGTCCGAACGACCCCTCGCCGCCGATCGTGTGGCAGCCGGTGCAGCCGTACTGGACGATCCGCTGGTAGCCCGCCTGAAGCTGCTTGGCCTGGGGGACGTCGGTGACGTCGTGGTGGCACTTCAGGCAGCTCGACTCGATGAACCGCTTGGGGTGCATCGGGTAGTCCCAGTGGTGCATCTCATGCCAGCCGTGCTCCTTCTTCCACTCCTCGGCCTGCTTCAGGTCGGCCGGGGGGTGCGAGGCGTAGGTGAAATCGGTCCCCGAGCCCTGGCCGTCGTGGCAGATGGTGCAGCCGAAGTCGTTGATCGGGTGGGGGCCGTTGCCGTCGAGGTAGAGCCCGGCCGTGACCACCTTGCCCTTGGGGTCGACGGTCGTCGCGCCGTCCTGGAGGAACGGGTGCGCGGCGAACACCGAGGTCATCGGGTTCCCCTCCGCGTCCTTCTGGTAGCCGAGCCGGTCGATCCCCTGGTGGCAGGTGGTGCAGCGGTCGTACCGCGGCACCTCCTTGAAGTTGTAGTTGATCGTCAGGTCGGGAAGGCTGATCTGCTGGATCTTGGTCGGCGAGGCGGCCATGTCGATGCCGGGGAGGCTGCGGAGCCAGGCGAGGGGGCCGAAGTACTCGGCCTCCTTCTGGGTCTTCAGGCGGACGACGCGGTCGACCTCGCGGGTGAGCCGGTCCTTCTCCTTTTGAAGGTCCTCGACGCCCCCCCTGAGCTGCGTCATGGCGGCTTCCTTGGCCTTGAGATCGGCCTGGGCCGCCTCGAGGTCGTGGGAGAGGTCCGTCAGCTTCCGCTCGGCGGCGGCGACGCTCGAATTCAAATACGCCTTCGCCTCGCGCTCCTCGCCGCGCTCGACCATGCCGTCGTACAGGCTGCGGAGGCTGTCGAGCTCGGCCTTCTGGAACTTCTTCCGGGTGTCGAGCTGCTCGGCGCGGCCCCCCAGCTTCTTCAGCTCGTTCTGAAGGGCGACCCGGTCGGCGTTGCGCTGGAGGGTCGTCTGTTCGGCCTGCTTGATCTTCTGGTCGATCTTGTCGATCTCGGCCTGGTACTTCTCGCTCTGGACGGCGAGCTTCTCTTGCTCGGCGGCCTGAAGCTTCTTCGCCTCCACCTTGTGGAAGTCGCGCTGGACGGCCTTCCAGGGGCGGAGGTGGTCGGCCATGATCATCCAGACGATCGAGAGCAGCATCGCGACCGACGAGACGGCGAAGATCACGTGCAGGGTCGGCTGGCGGTAGAACGTTTCCTCGGTTGCCGGCATGGGTATCAGTCCTTGGACCTGGTCGTCGGCCGACTTCAAGCGTCCGGCCTTGACGCCGCACGAATCAAATATTGAAGAAGTACTCGGGGATCGCGACCAGGTATTTCAGGTTCATCGTCCATCGGAACACCATCTTGATCGGCAGGCTGGCCATGAACAGCAGCAGGACGGCCAGGGTCAGGTACCGCGTCATCCCGGCCTTCTCGGCGTACTTCCGGAAGAACAGGCCGTACATGACGAACGGCGGGATCAGGAAGTAGAGCCCGCAGAGGATCAGCCCCGGCGCCTCGCGGACTAGGATGTTCGACGGCTTGGTCTGCCCGAGCATCTGCACCCAGACGATGTCCGACAGGTTGACGTTGTTGAGCGGGATCAGCTTGTGCAGGTCCCAGAACTCGTAGGGGCCGAAGAAGTTCCAGTTCGGCCCCCGGAGGAACGTCCCCAGGAGGATCAGGATCACCCAGAGGACCAGGAATCCGTACTGGAAGGTGATGTAGGCGAACTTCCGCTTGTCGATCGTGTAGTAGCCGTTGCCTTCCTTGTTGGTGTCGATGTACGGGATCGCCATCAGGCCGACGATGATCATGGTCGGCAGCACCACCCCGGCCATCCAGGGGTCGAAGTAGACGAGCATCTCCTGGAGCCCGAGGAAGTACCAGGGGGCCTTCGACGGGTTGGGGGCCACGGTCGAGCTGGCGGGCTGCTCCAGGGGGGCCTGAAGCACGATCGCCCAGACCACCAGGAGGATCGTCCAGACCACCATGCAGATCAGCTCGGTGTAGACCAGGTCGGGCCAGCAGAGCGTCTTCTCGGGCTCGAGCGCCTCGAGGACCGGCAGCCCCCGGGCCTGCCGCTCGTCGTTGATGACCGCGCGCCGCAGGGAGAGCCAGGTGAAGAAGCCGACCAGGAACATCAGGCCGACGATCGGCACGTTGTCGGGCTTGGTCACGATGTCGCGGAAGTCGTAGTCGCTCATGCTCAGGCCGAAGTACAAAAGCGCCGCGTTGACGGCCCCCCAGGCGACCAGGCCGTTGGCCAGGACCCGGCGGAAGGCGATCATCGCCACGAACGCGATCGTCGCCCCGATGAAGAACGTCGTCGGCCCCGAGACCCCGTCGATCAGGTCGCGGAAGATCTTGGGCATGACGATCGCGCCGCCGAACAGGTACGCCAGGCCCACGGCCTGGAACATCACCGCGGCGACCGCCCAGATCAGGCTCCAGAGCATCCGGCTGATCGGCCCCCCCAGGCCCACGGCCGGGACGTGGTCGTCGAGCGTCAGTCGACCTTCCTCGCCCGAATGGGTGCCGTCGCTGGCCCGGAGTTCGGCGAAGTGGGCCGCGTCGGCCCCGGCCGTCAACGCCACCAGGACGTTGGCCAGGGCGCACAGGCAGTAGGCGACGTCGAGCGCCCCCGGCAGAAACGGCCGGGCCAGGATCATCACCATGGCCAGGCCGTAAAGTCCGATGAACGCGCCCACCAGCCAGTCCGGCAAGCGTCGGGTCCGGGGGGCCAGGCCGACTCGCGACGCCCCCTCGGAGACCATCTCCATGTAGGAGACGTACGCCGCGGCCGCCGCGTTGAGCGCCGAGGCCAGCAAATAGTACCAGGCCAGGCCGACCAGAACGCCGGGAGTGATGTCTTGGTGCATGAGTGTTTTAAGACCGTGAAGTCGGAAGCCGGAAAGACCAACGCCAGGCCGAGGAGTCGCGAGCGGGCCGCCCGCCGTCGCGCCCCTACAGGGGGCCGCTGATCCCGCCGTCCTTGCGCACCCGCCAGAAGTGGACCATGATCAACAGCGACACCGCCAACGGAATCGCCACGCAGTGCAGCACGTAGAACCGGTTGAGCGTCATCTCGCCGACCGCCCGGCCCCCCAGGAGCGCGAACTTGGCGTCCGAACCCGACGTGATCAGCTTGACCCCGTTCAAATTCAGGAGCGCCGCGCCGGGCCCCTCGACCCCCACCCCGGGCGTCGCCCTCGCCATGTTCGAGCCCACCGTGATGGCCCAGATCGCCAACTGGTCCCAGGGGAGCAGATAGCCGGTGAACGAGAGCAGGAGCGTCAGCACCAGAAGCAGCACGCCGATCACCCAGTTGAACTCGCGCGGCGGCTTGTAGCTGCCGGTCAGGAACACCCGGTACATGTGCAGCCAGACGGTGATCACCATCGCGTGCGCCCCCCAGCGGTGCAGTTCGCGGAGGATCCCCAACGTCGTCACGTCGCGCAGCGCCAGGATGTCGTTGTACGCGTGTTCGAGCGTCGGCCGGTAGTAGAACATCAACAAGACGCCGGTGACCACCTCGACGATGAACAGGAAGAACGTCGTCCCCCCCATGCACCACGTGTAGCTGAGCGCGATGCCCTGCTTGCGGACGCTGACCGGGTGCAGGTGGAGGAAGAAGTTCGTCAGCATCACCACCACCCGGTTGCGACGGTCGGTCGGCATCGGGTGGCGGAACACGCTCTTCCAAAGTTGCGACTGCGTGATGGAGTCCATTAGTGACATGGGCGTCTCGGAAGCTCGATTGGAGGCCGATGCGGTCCGCCCCCCTCGTGGAGGCCGGGACCATTCAAATCAAATCAAACCGAAATTGAACACCGATGCGAACCCGACGAGCGGCGCGGCTCGTCAGGCCGGGATGAAGCTGTCAGGGTCGGACCACTGGCCGAGCTCCTCCTGAAAATGCTGGCTCTTGTCGACCAGGATCTGGCCGTCGTCGGCGAGGCTCACCTTGAACCGCTCCAGCGGGCGCGGGGCCGGGCCCTCGAAATTGACGCCCGTGATGTAGTAGCCGCTGCCGTGGCACGGGCACTTGAACTTCTGCTCGCCGGGCAGCCAGTTGGGAGGGCAGCCCAGGTGGGTGCAGACCGTCTGGATCGCGCAGATGACGTCCTGACCGTCGTACTTGGTCGTGCGGACGATCCAGAAGCCCCACTCGGCCTTGAACCGCTCGTTGACGTCCTCGGGGTCGTAGTTGGTCGGCAGCCCGACCTTGACGGTGCTGGGGGGCTCGGCCAGGACGTTGGGGAACATGAACCGGCCCATCATGACCGTGAACGCCGTGGTCCCCGCCGCGAACGCGGTCCAGGCGATGATGATCGGCGTCGTCAAGAACAGCAGAACCCCCCGGCGGCCGACTTCGAGCCGAGAGCCCCCCACGACCTTCGAGCGGTCGGGCTTGGGCAGAACGGTCGTGGGCTTGGGGGGGGCGGGCTTGGCGGGGGGCTTGGAGGCGGCGGCCTGGGCGGCGACCTCCTGGTCCTTCTTGGCGCCGGT
>CALCIC010001088.1 GCA_937907405.1 uncultured Isosphaeraceae bacterium
GGGTCGTGGGGCTTCGGGATCGGTCTCGCGAGAATCCGAATCCGTGATGAATCCGGCGACCCTCATCCGCCCTTCGGGCACCTTCTCCCGGGGGGGAGAAGGGAATTCGGCCCTCGCTTCTCATGTGATCTCAACGCAAACAACGCAACATCAAAACGCGCGAGCGAGGGAATCGCCTTGGGAAACCCGAGGGGGCGTCGCAACCCATGCCGAATAAACCCTCGCTCGCGCGTCGGGCTGGTATTTTGATCAAATCCATGACAGTAGTACTACGCAACCCGTCGATAAACCGCTCCAAAACAAACCTCCGATCAATCCGAAGGGTTGAGAGGGGGTCGTAATCCGGCGAGGGGAGGATATAATGGAAGAGTGATGGAATCGAGTGCCCTTGGTGTTTCCCGAAGCCCGTCGCGTCGTATCAATGTCGCAGTCATCTTCCAGGCGTCTTCCAACACTCGGCCTCTTCTTGATCGCGTCGCTGCCTCTGACGGCCGGCGCATTGCGGTCGGCGTGCGCGCAACAGCAAGAGCCGGCGGTGCTGAGCGGGATTCAGTATCTCAAGGGGCAGGCGTCCCGGCAGCAGGTCGGCGAAGCCGCCATGGTCGCGCTGGCGCTCCTGAAAGCCGACGTGCCGGTCGATGACCCGGCCCTGGCGGCCTGCTTGAGCAAGATTCGGTCGCGGTTCACCGGCAGCGGCTACTCGCCGGAGCGGTCGGGGGGCTTCGACGTGTACGAGGCTGGAGCGATCGCGCTGGCCGTGGCCAACCTCAAGACCGAGGAGCGCGGCAGCATGCTCGACACGGTCGCCGCCTACCTGCGAAGCAAGCAGAAGCCCAACGGAAGCTGGGACTACGACCCGCGCCCGTTCGGCGACACGTCGATCTCGCAGTATGCGGTCCTCGGCCTTTGGGAATGCGAGAACAGCGGCGTCGACGTCCCCCCCTCGGTCTGGGACCGCGCGGCGCAGTGGTACATGTCGGTCCAAAGCCCGGCGGGAAGCTGGAACTACCACCGCGATCAGGCCGAGCCGGAAACCGTCTCGATGACCGCCGCGGGGGTCGGCAGCCTCCTGATCTGTCGTCGCCAGCTCGCGAACTATCGCGAGTTCCAGAAGGGGGCCAACGCGTACATGACCCCTGTCGAAACCAGCGGACCGTCGACCGACTACCACGTCGTCACCACCCCGGCGAAGCTCGACGCGGCGATCAACGCGGGCATGAGATGGATCAGCGGCAACTTCAACACCGCGAACCCGGCGATCTTCGGCAAGTCGATCTTCTACGGCCTCTACGGCATCGAGCGGATCGGCGCGCTGGCGGACCAGCAGACGATCGGCCGCCTCGACTGGTTCAACAAGGGTCGGGCCTACATCACGTCGACCCAGACGGGCAACGGCGCCTGGCGGTTTCCCCCTTACACCGACGAGATGAGCACCGTCTGGGCGATGCTGTTCCTGACCAAATCGACGACCAAGACCCTTAAGCGGATCGAGATCCGCAAGCTCGGCGCGGGGACGTTGCTGGGGGGTCGCTATCTGCCCGAGGACCTCTCGACGATGACCGTCGCGGGGGGGCGCGTCATCAGCCGGCCGATGAGCGGCGCGGTGGAGGGGATGCTCGATCTTCTGGAAGACCCGCGCATCCAGAACGCCGACAAGGCGGTCGCCGGCATGATCGAACGGTATCACCAACACGGACCGTCCGCCCTGCGGCCCCACAAGGACCGGCTCCGCAAGATGCTCGGCAACCGCGACCCCGGAGTCCGCCAGGTGGCCGCCTGGGCGCTCGGCCGCACGGGCGACCTCGACGTCGTCCCCGACCTGATCGGCGCGCTCCTGGACTCCGACGCCAAGGCGGCGGCCTCGGCCCTTCAGGGGCTTCAGCTCATCAGCCGGAAGATCGACGGCCCGGCAGCGGCCGCCCCCGCGAACGTCGAGGCGAGGCGCGCCGCGGCGGCCCAGTGGAAGGCGTGGTACGAGCTGGTGCGCCCGCTCGACCCCTCGGGGGGCCTCGACGACGAACCGGCCGCGGCCGGGCCGAGGCGGCCGTCGTCATGAGCGTTTCAACCGCGCCGACGCAGGCCGACAAGGCGCCGCCGAAGACGTTCGAGCCCCGGGTGCTGGGGGAGTCGCGGTACGACCGCGTGACCTCGTTCCTGATGGCCGTGGTGTTGGGGGCGTTTCTGGTGGTCGGCTGGCTCGGCCTGGTGTTCGCGAGCAATCAGGAGCTTACGACGCGCGTGACGTCGCCGTTGAACATCGTCGAGGTGTTCGGCGGCGGCGGCGGCAGCCCCGACGGCACGCCCGGCTCGACCGAGAAGATCGACCTCGCCGGCGCCGACGCCGCGCCGCAGGCGTCGAACAACGAGGAGACGCCCGGCGACTTCGAGCAGCCCTCGGTTCAGACCACCCCCGGCGCGATGCTCGACGCCGCGCTGGACGCCGGCCAGCAGGTCGCCGAGATGGACCTCGGCCCGGCGATGCCCAGCGGCGGCGCCGTCGCCAGCGGTCGACGCGCCTCCAAGATCGGCACCGGGGGCCCCGGCCTGGGCTTCGGCCCCGGCGACGGCGGCGTCAGTCGCGAGAACCGCTGGAGCGTCATTTTCCCCGACGGCCAACGCCCCGAGGATTACGCCCGAGAGCTCGACGCGCTGGGGGTCGAGCTGGCCGTCGTCGCGGGCAAGGATCAACTGACGTACGTGTCCAACTTCTCAAGCCCGACCCCCACCAGGAGGACCGGCCCCAGTCGCGCCGAGAGCCGGCTCTATTTCATCTGGGAAGGCCGCCTCCGCAAGGCGTCCGACCTGGTGCTGCTTCAGAAGGCGGGCATCGATGTCGGCTCCGGGACCGTCTTCCAGTTCTACCCGCCCGCGGCCGAGAATCAGCTCGCCGAGCTGGAACAGCGCTATCGCGGCCGGACGCCGGGCGAGATCCGCGTGACCCGGTTCGGCGTGGTCCCCAAGGGGGACTCGTACGGTTTCAAGGTGCTCGCCCAGGAAACGTTGCGTTAAGCCCTATCGCTGCAACCCCCGCCTCGCTCCGGAGTCGACGTCCGCACCATGGCAACACTCGAGGTCCATGACGCCCAGGGACGCGTGCGATTCGTCGATCTGACCATCGACCACCCCGTCCTGTTCGGATCGAGCCCCGCGTGCGACATCGTCGTCGAGGGCGCCGGAATCCTGCCGGTCCAGGGTCGAATCCGGTGGGGGAAGAACCGGTACAAGATCGACGCCTCCCCCGACGCGGAGTCGCTGATCGTCAACGGCCGCCACATCGTCAGCACGAGCCTCCGCCAGGGGGACGAGCTGACGTTGGGGCCGTGCCGGATCTTCGTCCTCCGGCTCGACGACGCGCCCGAAGCCCGCCCCGCGGCCCAACGGCCCCGCCCCGACGAGGAGGCCACGCGGGTTCTGGAAGGGGGCCTGGCGCCCGCTCCTCGACCGACGGCCGTCCAATCCCGGCCGAACCCGTCGCCTCGTCCGCAGTCTCCACCACGTCGCGAGTCGATGTTCGAGAACGACGAGCTGCTCGAAGCCCTGGAGATCAACACGCCCGGGCAGCCCCCAGACGAGGTGCTCCTCCGAGGTGGAGACGAACATCGCAAGGTTGAGGGGCAGAAAGGGCCCTCGCTCTGGTTTCAGCTCCGCGATCGGCTCCGCCGGGTCCGGGCCGCCGAGGAGGCGCCGGGGCGCGAGGACATCGCCAGATCGCCCCTGG
>CALCIC010001089.1 GCA_937907405.1 uncultured Isosphaeraceae bacterium
GGATGAGGGTCGCCGGAGTCGCCACGGATCTTGGTCGAGGAGGAATCCCGATTCCGGCACGCAGCTTGAAGCCGCCATGACCCTCACCCGGCCGTCCCGGCCCGACCCCACGAGTGGGGTTCCCCCCGCTCCCGAGGGGAGAGGGGATGAAAAACAACCCTCCATCGAAACAGGACCACCAATCACCATGACCGTTACATCAAAGCCAATCCTCATCCCTGTGTTCTTCCTGCTCGCCCTCGTCCCATTCCTGGAGGCCGACGACATTCCCGCGACATCGAAGCAGTACCCCGAGGCGCCCAAATCGGACACGGTCGACGTCTACCACGGCGTGAAGGTGGCCGATCCCTACCGGCCGTTGGAAGACCCCGACTCCGACGTCACCCGCGCCTGGGTCGAGGCCGAGAACCAGATCACGGGCGCGTTCCTGGAGTCGATCCCCCAGCGCGACGCCATCCGCGCGCGCCTCACCGAGCTTTGGGACTACGAGAAGTTCGGCGTCCCCCGCGGCAAGGGGGGCCGCTACTTCTACGCCCGCAACGCCGGGCTGCAAAACCAGGCGGTCCTCTACACTCAAGAATCGCTCGACGGCGAGCCGCGGGAACTGCTGGACCCCAACGCGCTCTCGGCCGACGGCACCGTCGCCCTGGCCGGGACCGTCGCCAGCGACGACGGCGCGAAGCTGGCTTACGGGATCGCCGAGGCCGGCTCGGACTGGAACGTCTGGAAGGTCCGCGACGTGACGACCGGCAAGGACCTGGACGACCGCATCGAGTGGGTCAAGTTCTCCTCCGCCGAGTGGACGCCCGACGACTCCGCCTTCTTCTACGGCCGCTTCCCCGAGCCCGAGCCGGGCCAGGACCTCAAGGGCGCCAACTACTTCCAGAAGGTCTACCTGCATAAGCTGGGGACGCCCCAGGCCGACGACACGCTGATCTGGGAAGACCCCGAGCACAAGGAATGGGAGGCGACCCCCACCGTCACCGACGACGGCGCGTACCTGGTGCTGACGCTCCACAAGGGGACCGACGCCAAGTACCGCGTCCTCTTCCGACCCTTCAACGAACACGACGCCGAGCCCGTCCACCTCGTCGGCGACTTCGACGCCGAGTACGAGTTCCTCGACAACGACGGTCCCGTCTTCTGGTTCAAGACCAACAAGGACGCCCCCCGAGGCCGGGTGGTCGCGATCGACGTCCGCGACCCCCGGCCCGAGAAGTGGACCGAGCTGATCCCCCAGGCCGACGACGCGCTCGAAGCCGTCAACGTCGTGGGGGGCCGATTCCTGGCCAGCTACCTGAAGGACGCCCACACCGCCGTCCGGGTGTTCGACCTGGCCGGCGCGCACGTCCGCGACGTCGACCTCCCCGGCCCGGGCACGGCGGCCGGATTCGGCGGCAAGCGGAGCGACCGACACACGTTCTACGGCTTCACCTCGTACACCACCCCCACCACCATCTACCGATACGACGTCGAGACCGGCGCGAGCGAAGTCTGGCGCAAGCCCAAGCTCAAGTTCGACCCCGACGACTACGAGACCCTGCAAGTCTTCTACCACAGCCACGACGGAACCAAGATCCCGATGTTCCTGACGGCCAAGAAGGGCCTGTCGAAGACCGCCGCCAACCCGACCCTGCTGTACGGCTACGGCGGCTTCAACATCTCGCTCACCCCCGCCTTCAGCGCCGGGCCGCTGGCCTGGATGGAGATGGGAGGGCTGTTCGCCGTCGCCAACCTCCGGGGAGGGGGCGAGTACGGCGAGTCCTGGCACCAGGCCGGAACCAAGCTGAAGAAGCAGCACGTCTTCGACGACTTCATCTGCGCCGCCCAATGGCTGATCGCCGAAAACTATACGAATTCCACGAAGCTGGCGATCTCGGGGAGGTCCAACGGCGGCCTGCTGGTCGGCGCCTGCATGACCCAGCGCCCGGAGCTTTACGGCGCCTGCCTGCCGGGCGTGGGCGTGATGGACATGCTCCGGTTCCACAAGTTCACCATCGGCTGGGCCTGGGTCGACGACTACGGCTCGTCCGACGCCCCCGAGGAGTTCAAGGCCCTGCTCGCCTACAGCCCGCTGCACACCGTCAGGCCCGGCACCTGCTCCCCGCCGACCCTGATCACCACCGCCGACCACGACGACCGCGTGGTCCCCGCCCACAGCTTCAAGTTCGCCGCCGCCCTCCAGGCGGCCCAGTCGTGCCACAACCCGACCCTGATCCGAATCGAGACCAAGGCCGGCCACGGCGCGGGCAAGCCGACCGCCAAGATCATCGAGGAAGCCGCCGACCAGTACGCGTTCCTCGTCAAGACCCTCAAGGTCGAATCCGGGCGGTGACCCCGATCCGCGGCCGGCCTCTTCTTTGGAGTGCGGGAGCTTGCTCTCGCGCCCCATCGTCAGCGGCGGCAAGCCGCCGCACTCCACAACGGGCGCGACTGGTCGGCTGCGGCGAGGGGGCGATCGTTGCTCGACCTGGGGGGGCGGGTCGGATACCTTTGGGAAACGCGCCCCGACGGACTTCCGTTCTTTCCCCTCGAGGATTCCCACGGCGAGGCCCATCCTGCCGAGCCTGTTGACGATGTTGGTCCCCCTGGTCGCCCAGGTCCCCTCCCCGCCGGCCGACGCCTTGAAAACGGTCGCCGAGCGGACCGAATACAAGGCCACGGCCCGCCACGCCGACGTCGTCGCGCTCTGCAAGGCGCTCGCCGGAACGTCCCCCAACGCCCGTTACATGGAGCTTGGTCGATCGGCCGAGGGGCGTCCCCTGCCCCTCCTGATCCTCGCCGATCCACCCGTCGAGTCGGCAGCCGAGGCGACGGCCGACGGTCGGCTCGTCGTCCTGGCGATCGGCGCGATCCACGGCGGCGAGGTCTGCGGCAAGGAGGCCCTGCCGATGCTCGCCCGCGAGCTGCTGGGCGTCCCTCATCATCCGATCCTGAAGAACCTGATCATCGCCTTGGCCCCGGTCTTCAACGCCGACGGCAACGAGCGGACGGCGAAATCCAACCGGCCCGGCCAGGTCGGCCCCGAGCAAGGGGTGGGGGAGCGGACCAACGCCCGAGGGCTGGACCTCAACCGCGACTTCATCAAGCTGGAAGCCCCCGAGACCCGCGCGCTCGTCCGGTTTTTCAACGAGTGGAATCCGCACCTGTTCATCGACACGCACACGACGAACGGATCTCATCATCGGTATGCGATCACGTACGAGGGCCCTCGGAACCCGGCCGGCGACGGCGGCGTGATCGACTACGCCCGGTCGCGGTTCCTGCCGGCGTTGAACGCGGCCTTCGAGAAATCGACCGGCCTGCAAGCCTACTATTACGGCGACTTCGACGCCGACCACTCCCACTGGAACAGCTTCCCCGCCGAGGGCCGGTTCGGCACCAACTACTTCGGCCTGCGGAACCGGCTCAGCCTGCTCTCGGAGGCGTACTCATACGCCCCGTACAAGACCCGCGTGCTCGCCACCCGCGACTTCGTCCGCGAAGCCCTGAACACCGCGTCGGCCCACAAGGACGAGATCGTCAAGGTCCTGGACGACGCCGTGCGGAAGACCGTCCAAGCCGGCGAATCGCCACGCGACGACGACCGGGTCCCCCTCCGCTCCGAACCGGGGTACCTCAACGGCGCCGAACCGATCCAGGGGTACGTCGAGAAGGATGGGGGGATCAGGGACTACCCCGCGGAGGTGATGAACGAGTTCCACGCCGTCGAGACTGTCGCCCGGCCGTTCGCCTACCTGATCCCGGCCGCTTGCGAACGGGCCGTCGCGACGCTCCAGCGACACGGCCTGAACGTCCAGGAGTTGCGTGAAGACGTCGACCTCGACGTGGAAGTCTACCGGGTGGAGGAAGTCGGCAAGCCGTCCACGACCCGCTGGGACCGCCAGGACGTGATCGACCTGAAGGTCGCGCCGCGCGTCGAGACCAGGCGGATTCCGGCGGGGACGCGGGTGGTCAAGACCGCGCAGCCGCTCGGCGACCTGGCCGTCTACCTGCTCGAACCGCGATCGGAGGACGGCCTGGCGACCTGGAACCAGTTCGACGAAGTCAGGGCCGAGGCCGACTTCCCCACGGTCCGGCTGCCCAAGGCCGCGTCCCTGTTCACGACCGCCGCCGAGCCGCTCGCCGAAGCAAGAAGGCACGACCTGCCGATCACGTTCGAGTCGATCCGGGGAGGCCGCGGCGGGGGTTCGTTCGCGGGCTCGCCGGTGGCGCTCGAGTGGCTCGACGACGACCACTGGTTGACCCGCCGCGACGGCGGGCTCCTGAAGATCGAGGCCCGCACCGGAAGGGCCGAGCCGTACCTGACCGCCGATCCCCTGCTCCAGTCGCTCAGGCGGATCAAGGGGCTCGACGAGAAGGCCCTCCCCGGCCTGGCGCGTCGGCTGCTCGATGAAGTCGGCCCCGGGGGCCACGGGCAAATGGAGGTCCAGCTCGACCCGACCCGCAAGGGGATCTTGTTCCGCCACGATCACGACCTGTATTACATCGCCGTCGACGGCTCGGCCGGCGTCCGACTCACCGATCACCCGGGGGAGGAGACGCTGGCCCGGTTCAGCCCCGACGGCCGCCAGGCGGCCTTCATCCGGGACCACGACCTGCACGCCGTGGACGTCGCCGACCCCAGGGAGCGGGCGCTCACCACCGGAGGCCGCGACACGCTCCGGCGCGGCGAGGCCGACTGGGTGTACTTCGAGGAGATCTTCAACCGCGACTGGTCGGCGTACTGGTGGAGCCCCGACTCGAAGAAGATCGCCTTCATGGAGTTCGACGACGCCGAGGTCGGCACGCTGACGATGCTCGACGACACCGAGAGCCCCCGTAAGGTCGAGGTCAACCGATACCCCCGCGCCGGCGAGCCCAACCCCCGAGTCCGGTTGGGGGTCGTCGGCTCGCAAGGGGGACCGGTCGCCTGGGCCGACCTGTCGGAGTACTCGGCCGAGGCGTCGCTGATCAGCCGCGTCGGCTGGCTGCCGGACTCGAAGGCCGTGTACTGCTACGTGCAGGATCGGGTCCAGACCTGGCTCGACCTGCTCAAGATCCCCATCGCGAACCCCGACGCCGGTTCAGGCCCCAAGCCCACCCGGCTGTTCCGCGACCAGGGCAAGGCGTGGATCGCCGACCAGGCGCCGATCACGTTCCTCAAGGACGGCTCGTTCCTCTGGCTCAGCGAGCGCGACGGCTGGAAACACATCTACCACCACGAGGCCGACGGGGCGCTCAAGCGGCGGATCACCGGCGGCCCCTGGGAGGTCCGGTCGATCGACCGCGTCGACCCTGAAACCGGCTGGATCACGTTCACCGGAACGAAGGACGCCCCGATGGCGACCCAGCTTTACCGGGTCAAGCCGGGAGGCCCCGTCGAGCGGCTGACCTCGGGCGTCGGCAGCGTCCGAGCGGACCTCAGCCCCGACGGTCGATACTTCCTGGCGAGTTGGTCCGACCTGACGACCCCTTCGCAAACCCGGCTGTTCTCGGCCGACGGCAGACTGGCGAGGACGATCGACACGAACCCGGTGCATCGGATCAAGGAATACCGCTTCGGAGCGCGTGAGCGGATCCAGATCCCGGCCCGCGACGGCTTCGAGCTGGAGGCGGAATTGATCCTGCCGCCGGACTTCGACCCGGCCCGGAAGCACCCGGTCTGGTTCACGACCTACGGCGGCCCGCACACGCCGACGATCACCGACACGTGGTCGGGGGGCCGGACCTGGGAGCAGGCGCTCGCGGGCGAGGGGTTCATCGTCTTCCGCGCCGACCCCCGGCCCGCCAGCGGCAAGGGCGCCGTCTCGGCCTGGACCGCGTACAAGAAGCTGGGAGTCCAGGAGCTTGAGGACGTCAAGGACGCGATCGGCTGGCTCAAGAAAAAGCCGTACGTGGACGGAACCCGGATCGGCATGACGGGGCACAGCTACGGCGGCTACATGACGGCGTTCGCCATGACCCACAGCGACCTGTTCGCCGCCGGGATCGCCGGCGCGCCGGTGACCGACTGGCACGACTACGACACGATCTATACGGAGCGGCTGATGGGTCTGCCGCAAGACAATCCCGAGGGCTACAAGTCGTCGTCGGTCGTCGCCGCCGCCAGGAACCTGCGCGGCAAGCTCTTGATCATCCACGGAGCGATCGACGACAACGTGTCGGTGCGGAACACCATGCGGTTTGTGGATGCGTTGCAGCAGGCCGGCAAGGACTTCGAGCTGATGATCTACCCCGGCTCGCGGCACGGGATCGGCAGGGAGCACTACAACAAGCTGGTCGTCGACTTCATCCGCCGCAACCTGGGAAGTCCCAGGGCCGGCGTTCCTTCCGTCCGGGACGAGTAAACCACGCCGACTGTTCGGGACGCCGGGAGCTAACGAATAACGGCCGGCTGGGGAGGAACCCAGCCGGCCGAGGGAGTCGCACGCTCGTCGTCAGTCCGACGTCCGATCAATAAGCCATGATGCCGAAGGGGTAGGGCGTGAAGAACGGACGGGTGTAGTGCTTCCTGAAGTCAAGCCACCAGATCCCGTCGTCCCAACGGAGCGTGACGGCTCGCCAGTCGAGGGGGACTTCCGGGTAGGGGTGGACCGGACCGATGTTCGGCCAGGCCTGCCAGGGGTAGGCGGTGGGGTAGCCGACCGCCGAGAAGTTGGGGTACGGGGCGTAGCTGGGCCAGGCGTAGTTCGGGTTGCCCTGAACGGCCCCCGCTCCGCCGCCGGCGCCGCCGGCCGGACCTTCCGGCAGCGGGCTGCCGTCATTGACGAAGCTCCCCTGCCCCGGGCCGCCCATCACGGCGCCGTTGGCCATGCCGCCGACGTTGCCGTCGGAAAGGTTGACGACGTCGCCGCCCGTCATCGCGCCGCCATGGCCGTGGCCGTGGCCGAGGGCGACCTGCTGGGGGACGTACTGGGCGGGGCGGACCGTGCGGTCGCTGACCTTGAGTTGGTCGACGACGCCGAGCACGCCCGCGACGTTCTGGGCCCGGGCGATGGCCTCGGCCTTGAGTTCCTGGCTGGCCGCGACGCCCGAAAGCGTGACCATGCCCCCCCGGGCCTCGATCTCGATCCGGGTGGAGGCCAGCGCCCGGCTGCCGCCGATCGCGCCGGCGACCGAGTCGGCGACGAGCTGGTTCGGGTTGGCGGTCCCTTGGGCCATCGCCGCCGAGGCCGTCACGGCCAGAACCCCGACGACGGTAGAAATCCGTTTCAGTCCGACCATAATGGGCATGTCCTTACCCCGCAGGAATCCGACTCGACCAGGTGGCGAACGGCGAGCGGGCGCGTCGTTCGGGTCGGGTTATGTTCTTTCGTGACGGTCAGTCTTCGGCTCAAACACGAGCCCCGCGACGATCGCGAGCGAGACGGGCCGAAACGGCTGTGGCATCGAGGTGGAAGTCGGTAGGCGCCAGTCCGGCGTTTGCAGCCAATTCGCCGAAACTATGGCGCGCAATTCGAGGAGGAGCAAATCGAAGCCAAAAAAAAATCGGGGCGCGAAGGCCCCGAAAGCTCGAACTCGATATCGGACGTGCTTTTACGCTTCGAAGGTTTTTCTCCCGGTCAGGCCGCGTTGGCCTCGGCCAGCGCGGAGGCCGCGTCGGTGTTGTCGGTCGCGCCGCTTCCAATGGTCATGCCGATCAACAAAAGAGTCATGGTTCCGCCGGCGAAGAGGGCGAACTCCGAGTCGTGATTGCCGCAGAGGGCCCCGGAGATCCCCAGGCCGAAGACGGCGGCGATGAACCCGACCCGCCCCCAATGGCACAAGGGGGACGTTTTGGGCATCAGCCGACAGAGACAGAGGCACATGACGCCGCACGTCTGGAAGAACATAACGAGCATCTCAAACACGCCGCAAAAATTCGGATGTGATGCGAACATGAGTGGACAGGTTCCTTCCTTGGTTCCTGTGTCGGGGTCGGTTCGTCAGGACGACGGAATCTACCGATTAGGGCGACTTGGCGAGCTGAACGCCGAGCCGATAAAGCACGTGGCGTACCAAACGCGGTTTCCGGTCGAAAATCGCCCTGCGCCCGGCACCGCAAGGGCGAAACTTGAGAAAAAAACGGCCCGACGCCGAAAATCTCGGCGCGGGCCGTGGTGGTTTTTACACGATCGTCGTCGTCAGAATTACAGAACGGCCGGCGCGGAATCCAACCTATCTTATTACCTCGACCCGGACCCGGACCCGGAGCTGGTGGAGCCGCCCTGGCCGCCCGGCTGATTGGTCATCCGCCGGCCGTTGCCGTGGAATTCGACCTGGGCGTCGATGTCGAGGACGCCCCAGCCTTTCTTTTCTCTGCGGACGGTGAAGGTCCGCTGCAACCACCCGCCGTTCTTACCCGCCTTCCTCGTCGTGACCTTCAGTTTGCCGGTGCTCTCCACCCGGTTGCAGCCGGCG
>CALCIC010001090.1 GCA_937907405.1 uncultured Isosphaeraceae bacterium
GCGCTCGACAACGTGCTCGCCGCCGTCGACGCCGACGAGGTCAGCCGCCGGGCGCTCGACGTCCAGCGCGGCGGCCCGCGCGGCCGGCTGCGGTCGAACGGCACCAAGGCGAATTGAATCAAGGAATGACGGGGCGTGAACTCTCCTAACCGTGCCGAAGGGACGACGACCATGGCGGCGACACACGACGAACGCGGCGGAGCCGCTACGCCTCCGCTTCCACCGGATCGCGCCGAGCCGAGTCTCGCCGACGCCGCGAAGGCCGGCCTGACCGATCCGGCCAACGCGCCGCTCCTGATCGGCGGCGCGGTCTGCCTGGCGCTCTTCGGCCTGCTGTTTCATGAGAACTTGTGGAACTTCTATTACGCCTGGACGACCGACGACAACTACAGCCACGGCTTCCTCGTGCCGTTGATCAGCCTCTATTTCGCGTCCCAGATCTTCAAGCGCGGGCCGGTCGCGATCGAGTCGGGCGTGGCGTCGGGCGGCTTCCTGCTCCTCCTGGCGCTGGCCGTGCATCTGGTGACCATCCCGCTGCCGATCCCGTTCCTCGGCAACCTCGCGCTGCTGGTCGCGCTGGCCGGCGGGTTCACGCTCATGGCGGGCTCGGCGGCCTTGAAGCGCTACTGGTTCGTGTTCTTCTTCCTGATCTTCGCGGTCCCGTTGCCGGTCGCGTTGTACGCCCGGATCGCGTCGCCGCTTCAGCTCCTGGCCAGCCAGGTGGCCTCGGCGTTCATGAACGCGACAGGCGTCCCGGTGCTCTGCGAGGGGAATCGGATGACGCTGCCGGGGGGCGTCCAGATGTTCGTGGCCGAGGCGTGCAGCGGGATGCGCCAGCTTACCGGGTTCCTGGCCCTCTCGGCGGCGGTGGCTTATCTGTGCACGCGTCCCGCCTGGTATCGAGTGATCCTGGTGGCCGCGGCGCTGCCGATCGCCCTGTTCGCGAACATCGCCCGAATCGTGATCACCGGCTACATCATGCACTTCGTCGACCCGACCTACGCGTCGGGCGCGTACCACACCCTGGAAGGCGTCTTGCTGATGGCCTTCGGCCTGTTCCTGCTGAACTCGGTCTGCATGCTCATGGACCTGTTCTGCGCGACGTCCGAGACCGCCGAGGCCGGCCCCCAGGCCGAGCCCGGCGCCGGCGCCGGACCTCCCCGGGGCGGTCGGCCGATGCTCCAGGGGGCCGACGGCTGGTCGGGGGGGCGAATCGGCGGCAACCTCTCGTTGAGCACTCCCAAGGAGCTTCCATGACGTCGATCAATCGCTGCCTCCTGTGCGCCGGGTTCTTGACGTTCGGGCTCGCCGCCCAGGCGGGGCTGGAGCGGCTCAACGCCACCGAGCGGCCGTTGCTGCGGCATTCGCTGGCGACGATCCCCATGGAACTGAACGACTGGGCCGGGCGCGACGAGCCGATGGACCCCGAGATCGTCGAGCGCGCCCAGACCACCGAATACGTCAGCCGCGTGTACGAGAGCCGCAACCACCCCGGCGTCCAGTTCACGCTCTGGATCAACTACTCGACCGAGGGGACCAACCTCCGCCACACCCCCGAAATCTGCCTCCCCTCAAGCGGTTGGTCGAAGGTCGAGTCGCAGACCCGCGAGTTGTCCCTGCCGACCCATGAAGGCAAGCCGCTGCGCCTCACGCGGCTGGGGTACGCGAAGGACGATCTGGTGAAACACGTGGGATTCTGGTATTACATCTTCGGCGAGGGGAGGCTGGAGAACATGGTGCGCCAGCTCCCCATCACCAGCCGAAGCAGCCACGGACGGACCACGCGCGGGTCGTCGATGACGGTCGAGGTCTTCTACCCAGGCGACGTCGACCCCGAAGCCCACGCACTCGGCGAATTCACCCGCGAACTGGCCGAGGCGCTCGAGCCGATCCTGCCGACCGACCGCGCGGAATACCACGTGCCCTGATCGACGCCGAATTGAATCAAGACGCAAGCACGAATCGAACCACCCACGACCACGACACCAGGACGGCTCGGCGCAGGCGGCCGACGCTCGGAGGCGACCGCGAGATGAAGCGTGCACTGATCACGGGGATCACGGGTCAAGACGGCTCGTATCTGGCCGAGTTCCTGCTGGGCAAGCCGGATTACGAAGTCCACGGCCTGGTCCGGCGGTCGAGCAGCCTGAACCGCCAGCCGACCCGCCATCTGGTCGGCCCCGACTCGCCC
>CALCIC010001091.1 GCA_937907405.1 uncultured Isosphaeraceae bacterium
TCCGATCTGTCGAGTTGAGGCGCCAAGAAGCCCGGCCCCCGCTCCAGATTGCGCGCGACCATGGCGGTCGGAATCTGTCGGCCGACGTAGTTCTCGACGATCGGCTGACCGAGATTCAGGGCGCGAAGCATCAGGCCCAGCGTCAGGACGACCCCCAGCGGCCAGTTCATCCACGACGACCCCTCGGTCCTGGAAACATCGATGTTCGATTTGTGTGATTGCATGCGAATAAAGCGAGTCGTCTCGCCGCGACGTTGGATTCAAATTCTTTCATCTGGGAGAAATGGTTTGCAACCCACAATTGAAGGTGTCACGATACGTCATCAGTTCCTATCCTTCCCGGGTCCAGGGCGTCGTCCGCTCATCAAATATTGATAATCGACCGCGCCCGAACTCAAACTGAGGAGCGAGTCACCATGCTTGTGCGCGATGTTCTCGAATCGAAGGGGCGACGAGTGGTGGCGATCGATTCCGACGCTTCGGTCAGCGAAGCGATCGCCAAGCTGGTGCAGAACAACATCGGGTCTCTTCCGGTGGTCGATCAGGAGAACCGGCTCGTCGGCATCTTCTCCGAACGCGACGTCCTGAGGCTGTTCCACCACAAGGGGGAAGGATTCGGTCGTATTCATATCGCCGAGGTTATGACGTGCAACCCGGTGACCTGCGACCTCGTCGACGACATGAACGAGGTCATGGGTTTGATGAGCGAGCGCCACATCGCCAAGGTCCCGGTCCTTGAGGACTCGAAGCTCGTCGGCGTGATCTCGGTCGGCGACATGATCAAGGTCATGTACGACAAGGTCTCGACCGAGAACAAGCATCTCATGTCGTACATCCATGGGTCGGTCTAGGTCCGGGGGACGGGTCTGAACGACCCTCCCGAAGCGTCAGGGCCGGCGTCCGTCTTACCGGCGCCGTCGGTCCTGAGACCGGCCGCTTCGGTGAGGGTTGATTCGGGCGTGACTCGGCTGTGGAGGTTGCGCGCGGGGCGGCGGTGGAGGTCGTGGGTCGGCGGAAGCTCGCCGTTCCAGCGGCCGAACAGCGCGGCGAGGTCCGCCAGTCGATTTCCGACGCCGGCGGTGATCTGCCCGGGCGTCATCCGCCATCCCCAGTTCCCCTGGCTCTTGCCGGGGACGTTCATCCGCGCCTGGCCGTCGAGTCCCAGCACGTCTTGCATCGGCGCCACCGCGATCTCGGCCACGGACGAGAAGGCCAGCCGGATCATGTCCCAGTTGAACTCCCGACCCTTCGTCCCCACGTACCGCAGCGCGAACCGGCGCTCCTCTTCGATTTCCTCGATCGACTGGGTCGTCTCGACATTCGAACTGGTCAGCCAGCCGATGCTGGTGTCGTTGTCGTGCGTGCCGGTGTAGGCCACGCAGTTGTGAACATGGCGGTGCGGCAGGTGCTTCTCGGCCTCGTTGTCGGCGGCGAAGCCGAATTGAAGCACGCGCATCCCCGGAAGCTCGAATTCGTCGCGGAGCGCTTCGACGTCGGGGGTGATCACGCCCAGGTCCTCGGCGATGAAGGGAAGCTCGGGGAACTTCACTTTCAGCGCGTGGAAGAGGGCCGAGCCGGGGCCGGGCGCCCATCGGCCGTCGATCGCCGTCTCGGCGCCTCCGGGGACTTCCCAGTAGGCGGCGAAGCCCCGGAAATGGTCGATCCGGATCAGGTCGACCTGGTTCAGCAGCGCGTTCAGCCGTTGGATCCACCAGGCGTAGCCTTCCTCGGCGTGCGCTTCCCAGCGGTAGAGCGGGTTGCCCCAGAGCTGGCCGGTCTCGCTGAAGTAGTCCGGGGGGACGCCGGCGACGACGGTCGGCTTCCCCTCGGCGTCGAGGAAGAACAGGTCGGGCCGCGCCCAGACGTCGGCGCTGTCGTGGGCCACGAAGATCGGGATGTCGCCGATCAGCTTGACGTCGCGATGGTCGCAGGCGGCGCGCAGCTCGGTCCACTGGGTGTGGAATACGTACTGCACGAACTTGTGGAACCGGATCGCCTCGGCGGCCGACTCGGTGAACGCGGCGAGCGCCTCGGGCCGCCGCGAGACCAGCTCCGGCTCCCAGGCGAACCACGGCAGCCCCTGGCGAAGCTCCTTGACCGCCATGAACAGGGCGAAATCGCGGAGCCAGTGGTCTTCCTCGGCGATGAACCGCCTGAACCCCGGATCGGTCGCCGAGAACCGCCCGAACGCTTTACCGATCAACTCGTTTTTCAGTTCGATGACCCGAATGAAGTCGATTTCGTCGGCGTCGGGCTCGGGGGCGTCGGGGAGATCGGTCGGCTTGAGCCACCCCCGCGCGACCATCGCCTCGGGGCTGATGAGCAGCGGGTTGCCGGCGAACGACGAATGCGACTGGTAAGGCGAATTGCCCGCGCCGGTCGGCCCCAGTGGAAGAAGTTGCCACCATCGCTGGCCCGCGTCGGCCAGGAAGTTCACGAACCGGTGGGCTTCCGGGCCGACGTCGCCGATGCCGAACGCCCCCGGCAGCGAAGTCGGGTGCAGGAGGACGCCGCTGGACCTCGGATATCGCATTCTCGACCTCGCGCGGAGAAACCATGAGTGCGGGGGTTGACTTAAACGGAAGAGAGAAACTGCTCGATCGCCTCGCGGAACGCCAGCTTGTCCTCAATGTGCGGCATATGGCCGACGTTGGGCAAGACGAGCGTCCGAGAGTTCGGGAGTCGGTTCGCAAGGTCCTCGGCCACCCGGACCGGGTTCACCAGGTCGTGTTCGCCGACCAGGACCAGACAGGGCGCCTCGACCGCCCCCAGGCGGTCGCGCGCGTCGTGGTTGATCGCCGCGCGGGCCTGCCGGGCGAAGGCGGCTGGATCTTGCGGCCAGGGGTTGCGCTCGGCGAATCGGACCAGGCCGTCGATCTGCTCGCTCTGATTGTAGAATTTCGGAGCGACCAGCCACGGCAGCGTGGCGCGGGTGAAACGGCCGGCCTCGACTTCCTGACGCAGCGCGATCCACGATTCGATCACCGCCTTCCGCCACGCATTGGAACCGGCGTGCGACGAGACCAGCGCCAGATGTTTGACCCGCGTGGGATGGCGGATCGCCAATTCCTGAACGACGAGCCCGCCGAGCGATTGACCGACCACGTGAGCCGAATCGACCCCGACGGCGTTCAGCAGGCCGGCGACGTCGTCCGCCATGTCGGCCGTCGAGTAGGGAGCGTCCGCTCGGTCGCTTCGCCCGGCGTCGCGAGCGTCGAGGGCCAGGGTTCGGTAGCGCCGGCTGAAGTGCCGCTGGGCGACGCTGAACGCCCGGTGGTCGCCTCCGAGCCCGCTCAGGAACACGAGCGGCTCGCCGTCGGCGCCGATTTCTTCGTAATAGAGACTGCGTCCGTTGGCGGAGATGGTCGGCATCGGCGATCTTCTGGGGGCTTGACGGGTCGGACCGGCGGCGTCGGCCGACCATGACCTGGACCGTGTACATCGACGTGATCCTATCGCATTCTCCGCGACGGGCCTAGAACGATTCGCCCGGGGAACGAGTCGAGCGGGCCTTCGACGCGCGACGCCGGGGCCTCGAAGCGGAAGCGAATGATTTCGCCGAGAGGCTTGACTAGGTGGGGTTATGGACTAAGATACTATCTCAACCCGCAACGCCCCCATCGTCTAGCGGCCTAGGATACTTGGTTCTCAGCCAAGGGACCGGGGTTCGAGTCCCCGTGGGGGTACTTTCAATCGACGACGCCTGACCCCCCGCAAATCGGGCACGGCCAGGCGTTTCGTTTTGGGTGTAGCGAACCAACCAGCTCAGACGAGTTCGCGGATCGGCTCGTGGTCGTCGAGGAGAGACATGGGGCGGCCCCCCCGGTCGGCGACCGTGGTGCTGGGCTCGATGCCGAGGTTGCGATACAGGGTCGCGAAGACGTTCGGGTAGGTGATCGGCCGATCCTTGGCATGCGCCGCGTGGTCGTCGGTCGAGCCGATCACCTGGCCGGTTCGCATTCCACCCCCCGCCAGCACCACGAAATTCACCGACGGCCAGTGGTCGCGGCCGGCCTGGGGGTTGATCCTGGGCGTTCTGCCGAACTCGCCCCAGACGACGACCGAGACGTCCTTGTCCATCCCCCGGACGTGAAGGTCTTCCACCAGGGCCGACAGCCCCATGTCGAGCTTGGGAATCCGCTTGGCGTTGGTGCTGAAGTTGTTGCTGTGGGTGTCCCAGCGGCCGAAGGCCAGGGTCACCACCCGGACGCCGGCCTCGACCAACCGCCGGGCCATCAGAAAATGGTCCATGCAGCACGGCGGGCCGTCGGCTTCGAGGTTCATGTCGCCGATCCCATAGCGGGCGCGGAGCCGTGGGTCTTCCCTCGAGACGTCCAGCGCGTCGAAGACCCGTCGCGAGCCGAGGATGTCGAAAGCCCGCTTTGTGAACGAGTCGGCCCCTTGAAGCGCCGGCCCGAGGTCGAGCCCGCGACGGAACTGGTCGAGCTGCCCGAGCAACGCTCGACGACCCGCCAGGCGGTCGGGGACGATGACGCTTTCGTCGAACTTGAGCCCCGCCGAATCGGGGTTGTCGCCTTTCTTCTTGTCCCCTCCCTCGGCCCGGAACGGGGCGAACGGCGCGTGGGCGAGTCCCAGATACCCCGGATCGCCGGGGTTGGCCCAGGGGGGGTGGCCGACGCGCGGCGAAAGCCCCACGAACGGCGGGACGTCCGAACGGAGCGGCCCTTCGAGCTTCGAGACGATCGCCCCCAGGCTGGGCCGTCCCCCTTGAACCTTGCTGACGAGGTCGGTGTAGCCGGTCAGGCACTGGCCGGCGGAATGGGCCCCGCCCGAGCCGACGAGCGACCGGACCACGGCGAATTTATTCATCATCCGGGCCATCCGCGGCATGTGCTCGCAGATATCCAGGCCGGGGACGTCGGTCACGATCGGATTGAAATCGCCCCGAATCCCCGATGGGGCGTCGGGCTTGAGGTCGAACATGTCCTGGTGCGGCGGCCCACCCGCCAGGAACACCATGATGACCGCCTTGTTCGACGACCCCACGCCGGCCCGCGCCTCTTCCCGCAGCAATTGCGGCAGCGAAAGCCCTCCCAGGGCCAGTCCGCCCAGCTTCAAGAAGTCGCGGCGACGGATTCCGTCGCAGAAGCCGCCATGCGCACGTCCACCGAGGGTCAGCATCGACATCCTCCTTTGGAATTCGATTGTCGACCTTCTGATCCGCACTGGTTTAACAATTCTGTAACATGCAATTCCGTCGGCTGCAAGCTAGAGCAAGGAGGTGATGACGAAAACAAGCATTTTCGGCCCGGCTCGCGGCGCGCGGCCGCGCGGCTCGACGGCGCGGAGGTGGCCGAACGGATGGGATCTCGGTTAGACTTGGAAGGTCGGAATGGAACCCGTTTCGCGCGTGGGTGTCCGAGGGATGACGACCGCAAACCCCTCTCTTCAGGAACTTTCAGGAAATCGGAATGCCAGAGCCAGAAAACCCGGCGACCAAGACGCCCGTGCCTTCGTCGCCGACGGCCCGCACCAAGGCGATCCGCGCCGTCCGAACGCTCAAGTCCGCCCAGGACGAGGTCGTTTCGCAGGCGGTCGACCGCCGCAACCCGGATCGATTGGCCCGCGCGTTCGCCCGCGCGCGCGCCGCCGCCAAGATCGCCGAGGACAACCGGGCCAAGGACGTCTTGCTGCTGGACCTGCGCGGCGTCACCCCCCTGCTCGACTTCTTCGTGATCGCCACGGCTAATTCGCGGCGGCAGGCCAATGCCATCGCCAGCGAGATCGACGCTGAGATGAAGAAGATCGGCGAGCTGAAGCTGGGCCTGGAAGGCTCTGAGGAGGGGCGGTGGATCCTGATCGACTACGGTGACTTCGTCGTCCACATCTTCTCGGGGGACGGCCGCAGCTATTATGCTCTCGAAGAAATCTGGGGGGACGCGCCCCGGTTGTCCTGGAAGGACGAATCGGGGGCGGAGCCGCCTCCCCCTCCGGAGCCTCGATCAAAGACGGTTGCGGAGGCGCCCGCTTCCGCCGAACCCGAGCCGGAAACCACCGAAGAATCCTCCGACTGATCGACTCGCCTCTCGGCGCATCCACGCGGAACCTGTTTCATGAACGTCCTTGAGAAGTTGCGGTCGGTCTTTGGAGACGCGACCCCGGAAGGCGGCGATCGCCAGGTTTTCATGGCGGCCGTGCGGCCGTCGGGCGATCCCAAGTTCGGCGATTACCAGGCCAACGGCTGCATGGCGCTCGCCAAGACGCTGGGCAAGAACCCGCGCGAGCTGGCCGCGGCGGTGCGCGAGGTCGTCGACCTGGAACCGATGGCCGACAAGCCCGAGGTCGCCGGCCCCGGCTTCCTCAACGTCCGGCTCCGCGACGAATGGCTGTCGCGGACCCTCGCCGAATTGCTCGGCGACGCGTCCCTCGGCCTGTCCGGCCCCGGCACGACCAAGAAAACGGTCGTCGTCGACTTCTCGTCCCCCAACGTCGCCAAGCCGATGCACGTCGGCCATCTCCGGTCGACCGTGATCGGCGACAGCCTGGCCCGGATCTTCGAGGCGCTCGGGCATCGGGTCGTCCGAGACAACCACCTGGGCGACTGGGGATCGCAGTTCGGCATGATCCTCTGGGGCTGGAAGAACGCCAGAGACGCCGCCGCATACGAGGCCGACCCGGTCGCCGAGCTGGCCCGCCTCTATCGGCTGGCGCAGGAACGGATCAGGGGAGGCGACAAGGGCGTCGAGGAGGCTGGGCGGGCCGAGACCGTCAAGTTGCACGCCGCCGATCCCGAGAACCGCGAACTCTGGCGGCGGTTCATGCCCCACTGCCTCAAGGCCCTCGCGGCGATGTACCAGCGCCTCGGCGTCCGGTTTGACGTCGAGCTGGGTGAGAGCTTCTACGACCCGATGCTCTCGGACGTCGTCGAGGATCTCTCCAAGCGTGGGATCGCCGAGGAGAGCGAGGGGGCCGTCGTCGTCTTCGTCGACCGCAAGAAGGCCCCGTTCATCATCCGCAAGAGCGACGGCGCCTTCAACTACGGCACGACGGACCTGGCGACGATCCAGTATCGCGACAAGACCTGGGGCCCCGACCAGATCCTCTACGTCGTCGACCACCGCCAGGGAGACCACTTCAAGCAGCTTTTCGCCGTTGCCAGGGCCTGGGGATACGACAAGGTCGACCTTCAGCACGTGGCCTTCGGCACGATCTTGGGGGCCGATCGGAAGCCGTTCAAGACCAAGCAAGGGGACGTCGTCGGGCTGGAATCGCTGCTCGACGAGGCCGTCGCCGAGGCCCGCAAGGTGGTCGACTCCAACAGCCCCGACCTCGACCCCGACGAGCGCGCCCGGGTCGCGGAAGTGGTCGGCCTGGGGGCGGTCAAGTACGCCGACCTGTCCCAGAACCGGATCAGCGATTACGTGTTCGACTGGCAGAAGATGCTCGCCATGAACGGCAACACGGCGACCTACCTCCAGTACGCCTACGCCCGAATCCAGAGCATCTTCCGCCGCGGCGAGGTCCGCCCCGAGGACGTTCGCCGGCGCCGGCCGGCGATCCTGCTTTCACACCCGGCCGAGCGCGGCCTGGCCGCGCGCGTCGTGCGGCTGCCGGAGGTCCTGGAGCTGGCCGCCGCCGAATTGAAGCCGAACATCGTCACCGACTACCTCTTCGACCTGGCTAACGCGTTCAGCAAGTTTTTCGAGGAATGCCCGGTCCTGAAGGCCGAGTCGGCCGAGCGCCGCGACAGCCGTCTGGCCCTCGCCGACCTCACGGCCGAGACTTTGAAGTTCGGTCTGAACCTGCTCGGAATCGACGTCGTCGACCGGATGTGATGGAGCCCTCGCGATGAAGACCCAAGGCCGTTCGATCTGGATCAATCTGGCGCTGGGGGTCGTCTCGGCCCTGGCGATCGGCGAAAACCGGCTTAGGGCGGAGGTCCACCGCTCGCCGATCGCCCTGTCGATCTCGGTCGACGGCAAGCGACTGCTCACCGCCAACGAGACGGCGGGGACCGTCAGCCTGGTCGACGTCGGATCGGCCAGGGTGCTTGACGAGATCGCCACCGGCGAGCGGCCCGACGCCGTTGCGATCTCGGCCGACGGTCGGCGCGGGGTGGTTGCGCACTGGTACGGTTACGACCTGGCCGTTCTCGAGATCCGGGACGACAAGCTCCGCGTCGTCGGCCGGCTCGATGTCGGCCC
Source organism: uncultured Isosphaeraceae bacterium (assembly GCA_937907405.1). Lineage (GTDB taxonomy): Bacteria > Planctomycetota > Planctomycetia > Isosphaerales > Isosphaeraceae > Paludisphaera. Next base: position 8,166 of record CALCIC010001091.1, read on the forward strand.
CGAGCCCCGGGGGGTGGTCCTCAGTCGCGACGGCAAGACGGCGTTCGTGACGATCGGCGTGGCCGACGAGGTCGTTCGCGTCGACGTCGACAAGCTCGCCGTGACCGGCCGGCTGGCCGTGGGGAAAGAGCCGCGCGGGATCGCGCTCTCGCCCGACGAGTCGTTGCTGGTGGTCGGCAACGCGCGATCGCAGAACGTGTCGGTGATCGACGCGGCGGGTTTCACGATCAGGAAGACGGTCCCGATCGAGGGGGACAACCTTCGGCAGGTCGCCGTCGCGCCCGACGGCCGGTTCGCCTTCCTCGCCAACATGAAGGATCGGGGGTTCGCGACCACGAAGAACAACATCGACCTCGGATGGGTGCTGGGCCAGCGGCTGACCCGGATCGACCTGAAAGAGGCCGAGCCGTACGCCACGATCTCGCTCGACCCCCAAGGCGCCGCCGCGTCCGACGCGCACGGCGTCGCGGTCAGCTCGGACGGCAAGCTTCTGGCCGTGAGTCTGGGGGGTACGCATGAAGTCATGATCTTCCGCACCGACCTTCGCCGCCTCCCCTGGCGGATCAACAGTTCGCGCGACCTGATCCCCGGAGAGCTCTTGACCGGCGACGGCCGGTTCCGTCGCGTGCCGCTGGGGGGACGGCCGACCGAGCTGACCTTCGGCCCCGACGGCAAGACGCTGTACGTCGCCAACTTTCTGGCCGACGCGGTTCAGGTCGTCGACGCCGAATCGGGCCGACTGGTCGAGACCATCCCCCTGGGCGCCCCCCAGACCTTGTCGATGGCGCGCCAGGGGGAGATCCTGTTCCACGACGCGACGCGGTCGTTCAACCAATGGTACAGTTGCAACACATGCCACAGCGAAGGCCACACCAACGGCCTGCACTACGACACGCTCAACGACGGCTGGCAGGACTTGCGGAGCGTCCACGAACGCAGCCGCAAGAAAGCGCCGACGCTCAGAGGCGTTGCGAAAACGGGCCCCTGGACCTGGCACGGCTGGCAGACCGACCTTGCGCAAGCCTGCATCGAATCGTTCACCAAGAGCATGCAAGGCCCCATGCCGACGGACGACGAGGCCCGCGCGGTCGTCGCGTACATGGAGACGCTCGAATACCCCAGGAACCCCTATCGGCCCGCGGACGGGTCGAAGACGCCTGAAGTCGAGCGCGGCGAAGCGGTCTTCAAATCGGCCAAGGCCGCTTGCAACACCTGTCACGGCGGCCCCGAGCTGACCGACGGCAAGATCCACTCAGTGGGCCTCGATGAACGAGGAGACGTGTACGAGGGGTACAACCCCCCCTCGCTTCGCGGCGTCTACGACAAGTATCCCTACCTCCACGACGCCCGCTCGCCGACGCTCCGCGACGCCCTCTCCGGCCCGCACAGCTCCGAGATCACCGCCGGCGGCGCGCTCACCGAGCAAGAGCTTTCGGACTTGATCGCTTATTTGAAGACGCTTTGACGGGACCCGTCCGCCAGCCCGACGCGCAAGCGAGGGTTGAAATGATAGAGGTCGCGCCGAACTCTACGATGTTCCGAAAGCGGTCCCCTCGCTCGCGCGGCGGGCTGGTGTCGAATTCGGCCGCCGACTCGTCCATTTTCGGAGTCCCCCGCGTGAACCTGGCCGCGACGATCCGAGGGGAACGCTTCGCCTTTACCTCGTTGGCCGAGGTGTTCGCGAAGGCCAATGAGGAGAAGTCGGGCGATCAGCTCGCGGGGATCGCGGCGCGGACCGAGCGCGAGCGGGTCGCGGCCAAGCTCGTGCTCGCCGAATTGACGCTCGCCGAGATCGTCGACGATCCGCTCATCGACCCCGACTCCGACGAAGTCGGCCGGTTGATCCTCGACCAGCTTGACGACGCGGCGTTTGGGCCGCTTCGCGGCCTGACCGTCGGCGCGTTCCGCGAATGGATTCTTGACGACGCGACCACCGGCGCGCAGCTCGCGGCGATCCGCCGGGGGGTCACGCCCGAGATCGCGTCGGCGGTCGCCAAGCTGATGAGCAACAAGGACCTCGTCGTCGCCGCCTCCAAGATTCGGGTCGTCACCCGATGCCGGAATACGATGGGCGAGCGCGGGGTGCTGGGAATCCGGGTGCAGCCGAACCATCCCAGCGACGATCTGGGAGGCATCCTGTTGTCGGCGGCCGACGGCTTGACCTACGGCTGCGGCGACGCGGTGATCGGCGTCAATCCGGCGACCGAGTCGGTCGACGTGGTCGAGCACGTCCTGCGCGGGCTCGACCGCCTGATCGACGCGTTCGAGATCCCGACCCAGGCGTGCTGCCTGGCGCATGTCACGACCCAGCTCGCCTGCCTGGATCGCGGCGCTCCCGTCGACCTTTTGTTTCAGTCGGTCGCCGGGACCGAGGCGGCCAACCGAAGTTTCGGCGTGGACCTCGGCTTGCTCCGCGAGGGGCGGGAACGCGTGCTCGAAAGCCATGACGCCCGCGACGTCGCCTGGGTCGGTCGTCAGGTGATGTACTTCGAGACCGGCCAGGGGAGCGCTCTGTCGGCCGGAGCGCATCACGGGATCGACCAGTTGACCCTGGAAGCCCGGGCGCACGCCGTCGCGCGCGCCTTCGACCCGTTTTTGGTCAACAGCGTCGTCGGCTTCATCGGCCCCGAGTACCTGTTCGACGAGCGCCAGATCATCCGCGCGGGGTTGGAAGACCACTTCATGGGCAAGTTGCTGGGGCTGCCGATGGGGGTCGACGTCTGCTACACGAACCACGCGGAGGCTGATCAGAACTCGGCCGACAATTTGCAGCTCTTGCTCGCGACGGCCGGCTGCAATTTCTTCATGGGGGTTCCCTGCTCGGACGACGTCATGCTCAACTATCAGTCGACGAGTTATCATGACGCGGCGGCCGTTCGCTCGCTGTTGAGTCTTCGGCCGGCGCCCGAGTTCGAGGCCTGGCTCGCCGCTCGGGGGATCGGCGCGGCGCGGGCCGTCGAGCGCGACCAGGCGCGCGGCCGGATCTTGCACGAGTTGGAAACCGTTTTGAGGGGATCGGAAACTTGACCGACGCGACCGAGACCGACGAGGCCGGCCAGACCGCGATCGACGACGCCCCGGCCTTGCGAAGCCC
>CALCIC010001092.1 GCA_937907405.1 uncultured Isosphaeraceae bacterium
CGCTTGGAGGTCGTCTCGGCGTTCCGTTTCTCTGCCTACCTCCGCCGCGCTTCAGCATTCCAGGGGCGGCGGGCGACGCGGAGCGACCCGCCATGCAGCCACGACCCCAGCGCGTCGCGCCTGCGAATCGATTTCGCGTTGCGGGCGAGCACCAGGAAAACCGCCTGCGCGGCGTCCTGGGCCTGGTGATGATCGCCGAGGACGTCGCGGCAGACCCGCAAAACGGCCGCCGCGTGCAGATCGACGATCCGGCGGAACGCGGCCTCCGCCGACGCTTCATCCTGTTCCAGGAACGCCTCGATCAGCCGCCGATCGGACCGCGGACTTGCCGAATCCCAGTCGTCCGGCCCAAGCTTGACGCCGAGTTCCACTCCTGATTGCTCACCCGTCATGATCGTCTGCTCCTCCCGGGCTGCTCTCTCCTACTGTAGTACCTCGAAGCGTGGACTCTCATTTCATTATTCTTCGTCGCGGCGAGGAATCTTGCGTGGATCGCGAAGCTGAGCCTCGATCGAGCGTAGCCGGGAAGATCCGCCGCACCGCCTTGCTGTTGCGGAGGATCGAACCGATAATCTCCGCGGTCGATGTGAGGAATGTTTGTGCGCATCCCCGATCGAGCCGGGTCGGGGTCGGCGATTAATCGATTACGGGGGCGATGATGGGCGTCGAGAAGCGCGATGAGCATTGGTACGGCGGCGAGCAGGCCGACATCCGGAGCGAACTGCTTCGATACAGCGAGCAGAATGGATACCTGGCCCAGCATCTCGCCGACGCCGTCTGCACCTGCGGCGCCCATGTCTTTCGCCTGAATCTCGATGACGCCGAGGGGGTCGCCGTTCGAGTCTGCACCGCCTGCGGCGCGGATCATCCGATCGGCGACAGCGATGAATTCCTTGAAGACGCGGAGCTCGAGAAGTGCGAGTGCCCATGCGGCGGCGAGTCTTTCGAGATCACGGTCGGCGTCTCGCTGTACACCGATAGCGAGGACGTCCGCTGGATCTATCTGGGATGTCGTTGTCCGACCTGTGGGCTCGTCGCTTGTTACGGTGATTGGAAGAACGAGTATCCAGACTATCACGAGTTGCTCGGGCGAATCTGAGTGTGCGGGTCGCGATCAGGCGAGATACCCGGCCATGACGGCGTAACGAACCAGGCGGCGGAGGAAGCCATAGTCCGTCACGGGAGGCTCGACGCCCGTCCCCGTCAGCGCGGCGGTCGTGTTCGTTACATCGAAATGCAAGCGGCAGTTCAGGTAAACGAGAAGTGGATGCAGCGGATTGGACCTCGCGCCGTCATGGGGTTCGCGCCTTGCGTCGCCGTTGCTCCCTTCAAGGCGATCGGCGGCAGGGAGGGGCGCTCCTCCCTGGCTGCCTCGATCAGCGTCCCAATCGTGGTCGGCCGTGATGCGACCAGATGATAGGTCTTGCCTTGCGAGTCATCCCTCGACGAGATCGCCAGCGACGCCTGCGTCACGTAGTCGATCGGCACGATGTTGACCGGATTGGCGGCGACGGCGGGGAGTCGACTCATCAGGCCGTAGGCCCATAGTCGGAGGATGGCGTAGATGCCGGAGAAATCCGAGATCTCACCCGTTCGCGAGTCTCCGACCACGATGCTCGGCCTTAGGATGGTCGTCGGCAGGCCGTCGCGCGCGGCGTCGCGGACCAACCGCTCGGCCTGGCACTTGCTCGCCTCGTAGGGGTTGGCGTGAAAGTCCGCGTGATCGGGCAGATCGTCCTCGAGCGCCAGGTGGTCGCCGAGTCCTCCGGCGACGTACGCGGTGCTGAAGTGGACGTAACGCCCCAACCGGCCGTCTCGCCTGAGATCGCCGGCCACGCGAAGCGCGTTCGCCGTGCCGTTGATGTTCACTCGTTGGGCGTCCGGAGACGTCGTTCCCAAATCCGTGGTCGCGGCGACGTGGAAGAACCGGTCGATCGGGCCTCGCAACCGGGCGAGGTCGGCATGATCAAGCCCGAAGCCGGGCTCGCCGACGTCGCCGACGAGCGTCGTCACCCGATCTCCCAGGTGCTCGACCCCCTGATCAGCCAGCAGCTTCCGAATCCGATCCTCCGCGCTCATGCGTTTGCGGCCGCGGGCCAGCAGATACAGATGAGCCTCGGTCTGTTCCAGGAGCGCCGCGACGAGCTTCCGGCCAAGCGTACCGGTGGCTCCGGTAATCAACGCATTCTTCATATATTGATTCTCGAAGTCGAGGGGAAGGGCCTGGCGCGGGGGAACGACGCAGCGGCGTGCAGTTCGTCAAACCAGGACTCAGGCCTCACGAGGTTTTCGATCGAGGCGCACTCGCCTCCTTGGTGAACGAACCCCGCCTGACGGCCGACCTTCCGAGTGTATATCCACATGACGTGCCAAAAGAATGCCGGCGTCGTTCAATTCATCGAGGAACCACCGCTCCCGTCGTGGCGATTGGATTGAAACGCCATTCCAAAGCTTTGCGTGGTCAAGGTTTAATGCGACGAGCGAGGTCGCCTTGCAAGCGCCGAAATTCGCCGGGACTCGCACGGATCGAATCTCCGCGAATCAGCCCGAGCCTGACCGCCCCCCTTTGCGTCCGGCCGCGTCGTCGGTTATGTTCACCATCCTGTCCATCGCCCGGCCTCGGCTTCATGAGACTTGAGATCCGGCGATCGTTCCGGCGCGAGATCGAGCGGGCGATGGACGTCGAGGCGTGGTGCGATGAAGGTGGACCTCTCTGGCAAGGTCGCGGTGGTCACCGGCGCCGCGCGAGGCATCGGGCTGGCGATCGCCGATCTCCTGGCCGCCAACGGCGCCAGGGTCGTTTATTCGGACGTGGACGTCGACGCGGTCGTCGAGGCGGCCCGGCGGTCGCCCGACGCGCGCGCCCGGGCGCTCGCCCTCGATGTGACCGACGCCGCGCAGGTCCGCGAGGTCGTCGCCGAGGTCGTCGGTTCCGCCGGTGGATTCGACGTCCTCGTCAACAACGCCGGCGTCAACACGTTGAAGCATCGGGTGACCGTCGACGCCTTCCCGCGCGAAGAATGGGACCGGATCATCGACGTCGACCTCAACGGCGTCTTCAATATGAGCCAGGCCGCCGCCAGGGTCATGACGGCGCAAGGGTCGGGGAAGATCATCAACATCGCGTCGATCGCCGGCCTGGTGCCGCTCCGTCTGCAATCGCCGTTCGTCGCGGCCAAGGCGGCGGTCGTCAATTTGACCCGGGCGATGGCGCTTGAGCTTGGGCCGCGCGGAATCCTCGTCAACGCCGTCGCCCCCGGCTCGACCCTCACCGACGGGACGAAGGCGCTCTTCTACGGCGAGGACGGCGCGTTCAAGGATTCCGTCAAGCAGTTGCTCGCCCACATCCCGCTGGGGAGGCCCGCGCGGGTTGAGGAGATCGCCAACGCCGCGCTCTTTCTCGCGGCCCCGGAGAGCAGCTACGTCCACGGCCACATCCTCACCGTCGACGGCGGCTGGACCGCCGGTTACATCCGCGATTTTTGAATCGACCGCCTTGCCGTCTGGATTCCGATCTCAGTCGAAGGAGACCGCCGCATGGCCAAGATCACCGAGTTCAGGGGCTACCAGGGCGACAAGCCGCCGACGATCCCCAGGCCCGAAGCGCCGGTCGATCCGATGATCGTCACCGTGCGGGACGGCGTGCCGGTCGTCTATCCCGACTGCCGCGGCGTGGGGGTCCGCGTCGTCCATCCGGTCAACCCGAAAGCCCCGGCGAAGAACCTGGGCCTGGTCATGTTCTACGTGCCGCCGCACGTCGTGCTGGAACCCGGCTCGCATGAGACCGAGGAGACCTACGTCATCCTTGAAGGCAGCGGGCTGATGACGTTCGCGAACTTCCAGCGCGAGGTCAAGAGAGGGGACTTCGTCTATCTTCCCCCCTGGTGCGCGCACGGCATCGAGAACACCGGCGGCGAGACCCTGGTGGTCCTGATCGCCACGTCCCCCCCCAATCCTTGAACATCGCGGCGGGAATCATCTTGCAGGACGAGGGGAACGACCTGCGACGTTCGCGGAAGACGGGTTGGAGCAAGACGAATTCCAAGCAACGGTCCCGTGGCTTCATGCATCAAGGCGCTGAGCAACATGCGGCGATTCAGAATGGTACTTCAGGCCGTCGCGGCGGCCTTCCTCGTCGGGTGGTTCGCGACCCCCTCCGACGCATCCTCCCCGGACCCTTCGTCGTCCGACTATTCGGGCCGGCGCGGGTTGACGATTTACGTCTCGAAGCTCGGCGACGGCTCGGACGGCCGAAGCTGGGGGACGGCCTTCAAGACGATTCAAGCGGCCTTGAGCGCGGTCCCCGACGATCAAGGTGGGCACCAGATCGTCGTTCGGCCCGACGTCTACGCGGAGGCGAACCTCGCCCCCTCGAACAAGGGGGCGGCGGGCGCTTACAACGCCTTGATCTGCGATTTCGACGGCCGGCTCGGCTCGGGCGCGAAGGGCTGGTGCCTCGTCGATTCGGGTGATCCGGCCAAGGGGTTCAAGAGCTGGGATTGGTGGAGCGCGATCCGCGCCTCCGACAAGCACTGGCCCACCGGCAACAACAAGCAGACGTTCTCCAGCATCGTCTGGGATCGCTGGATCGTCCGCCGGTTGTACACCGCCGGGGGGGACGCCGGTCTGTTCTGGGATCTCACGGACAAGAGCGGCGAGGGCTTCACGGTCGTCGTCGAGGATTGCGTCGGCACCGGCCGGGCGTTCGGCGGCGGCGTGGTCTACCCGACCGTCCGACCCGACGAGCCCAGCGTCTTCCGCCGTTGTTACTTCCTGGCGCTCGACTGGGTGGGCGATTCCGCGGCGGTCCTGCTCGGCGGTTGGGAACAGACGATGCCCGACCGCCCGCACGTCCTGTTCGAAGACTGCACCATGGTGCATCCCGACAACGCCGTCGCGATGTCGTACGCCAGTCGATCCGCCCGCGCCCGGTTCGTCGGCTGTCGGCTGATCGTGCTCAACTTCACCCAGCCCGAGATGGGGGGCCTCTCGACGGGCGTCGTCTGCACGCAGGGGCATGCGCCGACGGGTCGGCTACACGTCGACCTGGAAGACTGCGAGTTGGCCGGTTACAGCGTGTTCACTTCCGGCGACGCCGGCAAGGCCGTCAGTTACACCGCGAAGGGCAAGACGTCGGCCTATGTTCAATTCAAGCAACCCGTGCCCGACGGATTCGAACGCCGGGGCGCCTGGCCGTCCGAGCTGTTCGCCCGGATCGCGCCGCCGAAGGCCGTCGAGCCCGCGCCCGCTCCGCGCGCCGGGCCTCGCCTGGTGAAGTTGCCGTTCGCCGTCCCGAACGGCATGGAGAACACGCCGGTCGTCTTCAAGGGCCGCCCGTTGCTCGTCCTCAACCATCGAGACGACGCGAAGGTCCACACCGACGAATACGGCGAGTCGATGTATCTTTACATCCGCGACCTGACCACCGGCGAGGAGGTCGCGCGGTTCGGCGAGGGGCACTCGTTCGCCAACGCGATCGTCGTCGGCGACGAACTGAACGTCTTCGCCAGCGAGGGGGACGCGAAGTGGTTCCACGGCGTTCATCGGTTCTCGTCGACCGACCTGAAGACCTGGCGTCGAGAGCCCGCCGTCGCGCCGGACCCGGACGAGGCGCTGCTGAACGTCTCGGTCTGCCGCGACGATCAGGGCTACCTGATGGCCTATGAATCGAACAAGCCGGTCTCCTTCTGCTTCAAGTTCGCCCGATCCAAAGACCTTGCGCATTGGGAGAAGCTGCCCGGCCTGACCTTCACCGGCGTCAACGACGAATACAGCGCGTGTCCGGTGATTCGCTTCGTCGCTCCGTACTACTACGTGATCTACCTCCACGCGGCCGTCGAAGGTCGCAACGGCTGGATCTCGTACCTCGCCCGTTCGAAAAACCTGGCCGATTGGGAGCTGAGCCCGCTCAATCCGGTCCTCGAAGCGTCAGATGGAGAAGGGATCAACAACTCGGACGTGGATCTGTTCGAGTGGCAGGGCAAGACCTACCTTTACTACGCCGTCGGAAACCAATCCACCTGGAGCGCCGTCCGCGTCGCGCTGTTCGACGGCCCGCTCAGGGACTTCTTCGAAGGCGCCTTCCCCCCCGACGCGCCCACGATTCGAGCCTCGGCCCGACGATGAGCGGCGGAGCCGCTTACGTCGCGTCCGCGTCGGGTTCAAGATCAGAGCCGGCGCCGACCGCGCCGGCCGCATCGCCGGCCCTGGGGAAGACGCGGCTCAGGGCCAGGTGCGTGGGCAGGTAAAGGATGACCGGCAGGCCGACGATCAGGATCGACAGCCAGGCCAGCGGGGGCATCCAGGTCTGCGGCTCGTCGTAGCCCAACCCGTGAACGTAGTTGATGTTCACCGCGGTATTCGGGTCGTCGGCCGGCGCGGGG
>CALCIC010001093.1 GCA_937907405.1 uncultured Isosphaeraceae bacterium
CCTTTCCTTGCCCTTTCCTTGCCCTTTCCTTGCCCTTTCCTTGCCCTTTCCTTGCTCTTTCCTTGCTTGGCCCCCTATTGCTTATTGCTTGAGGGATGAACGGCCGCGGGATGCTCGATGACCAAAGATTTGAAAGCCTTGGAAAGCTTCCGTACTCCGTCCGCTGTCACCTTGGTGTCGATCAAATCGATGTTTCCCAGTGGCCTGGAACCCCGAGTTTTCACCAGGATGTCCATTCCACGGTCGGTAACGGCGGTTCCGGCCAGGTATAAGGAGCCCAGCTTCGGAAGCCTCGCAATAGACTCCAACCCCTCGTCCGTGATTCGCGTCCTTGACAAGTTCAAAAGGGCCAGATCGGAAGCTTTTCCAAGGAGTTCGAGACTCTTGTCCGTGATCCGCGTGTCCGAGAGATCGAGGGCGATCAGGTCCTTGAACGACCTCATGAGCGCAAGGCTCGCGAATTCCTCGTCGCCTACGTCGGCGTTACCGAGCTCGAGGATTACGCCGATCTCCCTTTCCGAGCAATTGATCCCTCCTGGGGGAACTCCGGCGGTACCTCCGTACCTGCGAGCCTCTTCAGCCAACTGATGAACGGACGCTAATTCACGCTTCACCCATAACTGCCTGGGGAGAACCAGAACGAGGAGGCCTGCGATCGAAAGCAAGCCGATGAGGAGCACCCGCCTGCAGCCGATCTCCTCCGCTTGGATGTTAGGAATGTCTTCGCTCATCATCCCCTCCGCTTCGATTATTGTGGGAATCATCTCCCCCGCTGACGTGATCAATCGGGGCAAGCAAGCCTCAGGGGCTGACACTGGGAGAAGAAAAGGGGTCAGGAACCTTTTTATTGCGAGAAAAAAGGGGTCGAGAACCTTTTTTTTGGCCGAAATCGACTCAAGAAACCATTTGCAAAGATTCCTGACTCGGTCTCTGCTCAACCCCAATTCCTCCCCCCATCCCATCGCTTCTATTTTGTCGAAGCGCGTGGCGGACCGCCGACCAACCACGGCGCTTCGTGCGCCATCTACTCAATCTCCGGCGCATCACGTTCTTCTTCCATTTCCTCGTCGGTCGACGGCGGCTGTGGGGCCGGCTCGGCGGCCGGGAGGCGGCCGACGCGGAGGACGTGGGTGAGCATCTCCTTGGCCTTTCGGGGCCAGGGGGCGGCGTCGACGCCGGCGAGGGTCTCCTCGACGGGATAGGAGATCCGCTTGAGTTCGATCCGGCCGTCCTCGATGATCGCGTAGGCGGCGCGGGGGTCGCCGTCGCGGGGGAGGCCGACGCTGCCGGGGTTGAGGACCGTCTTGCCGCCGGCCTTCAGCTTGAACTGCATGTGCGAGTGGCCGACGCAGACGACGTCGGCCTCGACGTGTCGGAGCCGCTTCGCCCAGCCGGCCTCGTCGCGCAGCAGGTACTCGTCGAGCGGGTCGCGGGGGGTGGCGTGGACCAGGAGGAACCGCGCGCCGCCGAGGGTCGCCCGCCGGGTTACGGGGAGCTGGAGCAGCCACTTGCGCTCGTCGGGGGCGAGGGCCTCCCACATCTGGGGGCGGGTGACCCCGGTCAGGTAGCGGAACCCGGTCCCCCCCTCCACGGGGATTCCCTGCGCGACGCCGTGGTCGTGATTGCCCCGGACGGCGTGGTCGGCGTGCTCCATCGCCCATCGCACGCAAGGCGACGGGTCGGGGCCGTAGTCGACCAGGTCCCCCAGGCAGAGGCAGACGTCGTGGGGTTCGTCGATCGCCGCCAGCGCCGGCCAGTTGGCGTGGATGTCCGAGACGACCAGGATTCTCATTCGAGCCACGCTTCATGCCAGAGCTGGAACATCAACAGCGTCCAGAGCGGCTTGCGGTGGTCGCGCGCCCCGGAGCGATGCTCCTCGATCCGCCGGGCGACCTCGGCGGGTTGAAACACTCCCTGGGCTTCGAGCCGGTCGCGGCCGAGCAGGCGGTCGAGCAGCGGGCCCAGCGGACCGCGCAGCCATCGGGCGACGGGAATGCCGAAGCCCTTCTTGGGGCGCTTGAGGATCGATTCCGGAAGTCGGCCCGCGACCGACGCCTTGAGCAGCCGCTTGGTCCGCCCCTTGCCGTACTTGTACGACGACGGCAGCCGGATGATCCGGTCGACCAGATCGGCGTCGAGGAACGGGGCGCGGACCTCCAGGCCGCAGGCCATGCTGGCGCGGTCGACCTTGGTCAAGATGTCTTCCGGCAGGTACGTCTCCTGATAGAGCGCCAGCGATCGGGCCAAGGGGTCTGCGCCGGTCGGGAGCGCCCGATCGATCGCGGCGTGCTCGGCCTCGACGTCGAAGGCGTGATCGGTCAGCAGTCGGGCCAGCTCGGGGCCGGAGAACGAGCCCAGCCACCGCTGGTGGGCCAACGGCAACGGCTCGGCGGCCCCCCGGAGGAACTGCTTGAGCTTGAAGTCGAAGCTGAAGTTGCGATGGTCGACCGGCAACCGTCCGACGGCCGCCTCGGCGACCGCCCGGGCCGGGCGAGGGAGCCCCCGGTAGAGCCTCGCGGCGCGTTCGGCCTCGAACGTCGGGTAGCCGGCCATCAGCTCGTCGGCGCCGTCGCCGCCGAGCGCCACGGTTACGGACTCGCGGGCGAACCGGCTGAGCAGGTGCGTGGGGAGGATCGAGGCGTCGCCGAACGGCTCGTCGAGCCAGCCGGCGACCTCGGGCAGCAGCTCATGGACCTGATCGATCGAGAACGTCCGGGCGTGGTGGCTCGTCCCCAGGAACTCGGCGACGTCGCGGGCGTGGCGGCTCTCGTCGAAGCTCGGATCCTCGAAGCCGATCGAGAACGTGTGGATGCTCGCGGCAGGTTCGATCTCGCAGAGCGCCGCGGCGACGCTCGACGAGTCGACCCCTCCCGACAGGAACACGCCTAGCGGCACGTCCGACCGCCGGTGCCGGCCCACGGCCTCGCGAAACGCGGTCCAGAACGGCTCGACGACCGCCTCGAACGGCGGGATTTCCGATTGAGAAGCCGGCGGCGGCGACCAGTACCGATCGATCCGGATCGATCCCCGGTCCCAGACCAGGACGTGGCCGCGAGGCAGCTTGCGGACCCCTCGCCAGATCGAATAGGGCGCGGGGACGTACTCGTAAAACAGGTAGCGGGCCAGGCTCTCCGGGTCGAGCGCCCGGGGGACTTCCGGGTGCTTCAGCAGCGCCTTGGGCTCGGAGCCGAACGCCAGGCCGCCGCCGGGAAGCTCCGCGTAATAGAGCGGCTTCTGCCCCATCCGGTCGCGGGCCAGGACCAACCGCTGGCGGGGCTCGTCCCAGATCGCCAGGGCGAACATGCCGTTGAGCCGGCCGACGAAGTCGACGCCTTCGTCTTCATAGAGGTGGACGAGGGTTTCGGTGTCGGTGCGGGTCTTGTAGCGGTGGCCTCGGGCTTCGAGGCCGGCGCGGAGGGGAAGCTCGTTGTACAGCTCGCCGTTGTACGTGACCCAGACCGAGTCGTCCTCGTTGGAGAGCGGCTGCGCGCCGCCTTCGACGTCGATGATCGACAGCCGGCGATGGCCCAGCGCGACCGGGCCGGCGACGTGGACGCCCGAGCCGTCGGGGCCTCGGCGGGCCAGCGTGGCGGTCATCACCTCGATCACGCCGCGCTCGGCGGGCCGTCCCCGACTGTTCACGAAACCGGCGATTCCGCACATCGAACCACCAACGCCCTCTCGCGAGCCCTGTTCTCGAAGCCTGCTCCGCTTCCGACGATTCAGCGTAACCGAACCGTTTCGTCGCTGGCCAGCCCCGCGCGGGCGCTGCGCCCGGAAGCCACGCGACCTGAACGACTCACCACTGAGGACGGGCGGACACGTCGGCCCGCCGGCCGTGAAGAAGAATTCACCACGGAGGACAGGGGGACGCGGAGGAAGAGAGGACGGAACGAGGTTTGGGGCTTCTCCGCCGGTCGGAATCTTCCCAGTACGCAAGGATTCCGAACGGAGGAAGGAGAGCGCGCAACCGGTGCGGGTCGAGTTCTCCCGCGCGACCTCCGGCCTGTTTCTCTCATTTTTGCATTCCTCCGTGTCCCCCGCGTCCTCCGTAGTGGTCTTGATTCCCTTCTCCTTCCCTTGGTCTCCCCACTTACTCCGTGGTGAGAACGTCTTGATCCCCCTCCTCCTTTGCTCGGTTTGGTCGCGGCCGATAACCGCGCCGCGTTCTCCGTGGTGAACTTCTCCCCAAGGTCCGAGCGCTGCGTCGGGGCGGGTTGATTTCGGAGGAGGGTCGGTCCACAATGTCCTGATCATTCGGACGCGGAGGCGATTCTCCCCCCTTTGCTCCGCCTTGCCTTCCCTTCCTTTCCTTAAGCTGTGGAGTCGCGTCCGTCATGGCGTCGTTGAACCCTTCGGATGATGGATACGGCTTCGACGCGCCGCCGCCGAGGCCGACGACGCCGCCGGTGCGGCGCGGGTTCGTCCTGATCTTCGGCCTGCTGCTCGCGGCGGTGGTCTTCGTCTACGGCATGCCGATGCTGACCGAGCGGGCGGGGTACGCCTGGGAGGCCGGGCGGTCGAAGGCGGCGGCGGAGGCGCTGGCGAAGCTCGAAGGCCAGGGGGCGGTCAGCGAGGCGTCGACCCTGTTCCGGCTGGCGACGACGGCCGTCTCGCCTGCGGTGGTCAACGTCCAGTCGTTCCGCAACCAGGGGGGCGTGGGGCCGAACGGTCTGCCGCTGGGGGGCGGTTCGACCGAGCGAGGAGCGCCGGGGAGCGAGTTGGGGTCCGGGGTGGTCGTCGACCGGGCCAACGGCTACATCGTGACCAACTACCACGTGGTGCAGGACGCCGACAAGATCATGGTCCGCCTGGGGCCGAGGTACGACGTCCCCGCCAGGCTCGTCGGCGCCGATTCCAAGACCGACCTCGCGGTGCTTCAGGTGAGGGCCGACCTCAAGGTCCAGGCCGAGTGGGGCGACTCGGAGAAGCTGGCCATCGGCGACTGGGTGCTGGCGATCGGCAGCCCGTTGGGGTTCGACCATTCGGTGACCGCGGGCATCGTCTCGGCGACCGAGCGCAACGATCTGCGGATCGCCGAGTACGAGTCGTTCATCCAGACCGACGCGGCGATCAACCCCGGCAACTCGGGGGGGCCGCTGATCGACCTGGCCGGCAAGGTGATCGGCATCAACACCGCCATCATCACGCAGTCGGGGGGGTATGAGGGGATCGGCCTGGCGATCCCGTCGTCGCTGGCGCGGAAGATCGTCGAGGGGCTGATCAAGGAAGGCAAGGTCGTCCGGGGTTATCTGGGGGTCGTCATCCGTCCGGTGGACGAGGAGTTGGCCCAATCCCTCAAATTGCCCGAGAACCGGGGGGCGCTCGTGATGTCGGTGGTGCCCGGCAGCCCGGCCGGCCAGGCGAACTTGAAGGCCGGCGACGTGATCGTCAAGCTGGCGGGCCGCGCCGTGGACGACGCCACGAGCCTTCGCTACGCGACCGCCGAACTGGGCCCGGGGGTCCGCGTCCCGTTGATGTACTACCGCGACGGCGCCGAGCGCACGGCCGAGGTCGCGATCACCGCCCTCCCCACCGAGACCGAGATCGTCGAACTGGGCTTCAGCGTGAAGGAGGCGCCGGGGCTCGAAGGCAAGGGGACGATCCTGGAGGTTTCCCGGGTGATTCCGACGAAACCCGCGGCCATGGCCGGAATCCGCCCCGGTATGAAGATCATCGCCGTCGACAAGACGCCGGTCCGGACGGCCCTGGAATTTGAGTCGCACGTGAACGAATACGACCTCACGCGCGGGCTGCCGCTGGTGGTTTTGGCCCCCGACGGCCGATTGGGCCCGGTCACGCTCACCGCCCCC